>JANPNY010000361.1:0-8828 GCA_031427745.1 Chitinophagaceae bacterium
TCAATCGTTGTGAATGCCTGATTTAACCTCGAATTTTAATGAACTTTTTTTAATAATGGCTATTAAGATATAAAAAAGAGATAGCAATTATCTGTGCTTCTATTTTTAACACCGAGTAAAATAAAAAAATCTCTGCGTAAACTCCATTTACTGATTTTCTCTGCGGTTAACTATTCACCGCTGAGAACTAGAGTTAAAAGAGGTAACGCTGAGGAAGTATTGAAGAAATCTCTGCGGAAACTCCATCTACTCCTTTCTCTGCGGTTTCATTCACCGCTGAGAAAGTATTAAAAACCCTCTGCGGAAACTCCATTTACTCCCTTCTCTGCGGTGAATTTCTGCGTAAAATTCATTTACTCTTGTTCTCTGCAGTTAGATTCATCGGCTCCACACCTCCTTTCCATCAACAAATGTTTTCAATACTTTTATTTGGGTGATTTCATTTACAGGGGTAGTCAGGGGGTTTTTATCCAGCAGAATAAAATCTGCCAATTGACCTTTTTGTAAACTTCCAAACCTGCTTTCTCCGCCAATTGTTGCAGCGTTAATAGTGTAAGCTTTTAATGCTGCTATCATAGAGATACTTTCTTCGAGTGCAATTATGGCACCTTCATTGGTGCTCCTCGTAATAGCCGCCAAAATACCCTTGAAAGGATTAAAGTTTTTTACCACCGGCGCATCCGATGATAAGGCCATTAAGATCCCCTGCTGCAAAACTGATTGCACAGGATAACATTGATTGAGGTAATCTTCATCCAGGTACTGAATAAAGTTTTTACCCAATTCATCTAAAAAAATGGTTTGCATACTACAGGCAATATTGCTGGCAGCCATTGCTTCCAAATGCTTTTTTTCGGGCAGGCCCAAATGTTCAATCCGCTTTATTGTGGTGGGAAAATCTTTGCAAAGTTCCTGATACACATCAATCACCATTTCTATGGCTGCATCGCCTATGGCATGTGTGGCAACGCCCAATCCTTTCTGCATGCATTGCCGGCTGAGTTGGGTATAGCGGTCTTTATCGAGCCTGAGTACGCCTTGCTCGGTGCTGTTTTTATAATGCTTTTTTAATGCAGATGTTTTACCACTTAAACCTCCATCTGCAAAAAATTTAACTGTGTTTATTTGCATAAAATCACTGCTGTATGGCTCTGGAATGGGGTAGGCATCATTGCTGCCATCAGGTAAAATAATGGGCAATACATTCAACCGAAAACCCAGTTCACCAGCTTCGTTCATTTCTTTGTAAGCCTTTATCAGCATGGGATCTACAGCAGGGTCGGTGGCTGCTGTAATGCCGTATTGGTATAATTCTTCCCGGCAGGCACGGATCATAATTTTCAAGTCTTCAATAGAATAAGGTGGTATTTTATTGGTAACTAAACCAAGTGCAGTTTCATTCAAAATACCAGTTGGTTTTCCATCTGCACCCAATTGAATAGTGCCACCAGCAGGAGAAACAGTAGTATTATCAATGCCAGCTATTTCCAACGCCTTGCTGTTGCAAACGGCAATATGTGCACAGGTGCGAATGAGATAAATTGGTTTATCAATGCTTGCCTTATCCAGCTCAATTTTGGTAGGCATGCTTTTTTCCTGCCAGGCAGCTTCATTAAATCCACGAGCTGTTATCCATTGTAAATTCGGATTTTTTTGATCGTAATCTTTTATTAATTGTACCAGCTCATCCTTGCTTTTTACGCCCCGTACATCCAGCATAAATGTTTTAAGATTACCCACTTTCCATATATGGATATGAGAATCATTAAAGCCGGGCATCAATGTTTTTCCCAATGCATCCATCACCTGTGTGCCAGGCTGGATAAGGCTTTTAAGTTCATCATACTTACCAATGGCTTCGATGGCATTTCCATTAATGGCTATTGCATCATTGCCATTGGCACTGTATCCTTCCTGAAAGGAAAGGAGGGTTGCGTTGTGTATTAAAAGACTGGTCACGGTGGTTGATTGTAGTATGAATTTTATATCGTTATAGTAAACCAGGGTTTATATATTTCGCCAGACCCGGGGTTGCACCCCGGGCTAAAATTTCTATTTTGGTCCCGGGGTTGCACCCCGGGCTAAACTATTTCGCCCTTTCAGGGCTTTGAAGTTATAATTCACAAGGTAAATTGTGCGTTTTTAATTTGCACAATAAAGATAAAATGTAGAAGAGTGCGACGCCACTGAAGCTTAATAGTAGTATTACTGCCTGGTTCATAAAAAAAATATAAATCATGGTTTAAACAACCATTGGTTTCACCCATGGTTACTCATATTCAAGTCCTTCGGACTTGGTAATTAACTACTGTTTTCCCCCTTTGGGGATAGGGGCTTTACCGCTTCTCCTGCGCTCTTGCAATAGCATCTTCCAGCACCTGCAAGCCTTCTATCAATTGCTCATTGGTAATGGCAATGGGCGGTAGCAGGCGAATACAATTGCTGAACAATCCTGCCCTTATCATAATTAAGCCATGTGCTACTGCATCACGGATAATTTCAAGTGTAGCTTCTGCATCAGGCTCTTTGCTGTCTCGATCTTTTACAAACTCTACCAAACGCATGGCGCCAATCCCCCTAACATCGCCTATCAATTTGTACTTCTCTTTCCAACCTTCCAATGTAGTGCGGATGATTTCGCCTACTTCATTTACCCGGTTTAAAAACTCCGGTGATTGCAATATTTTAATGGCTTCAATGGCTGCTACACAGGCAACAGGACTGCCGCCATAGGTACCACCAACGCCACCCGGATGCGGGGCATCCATCATTACGGCCCTGCCGGTAACTGCACTAATCGGCATGCCTGCTCCAATAGATTTGGCACTAACCACCATATCAGGAATCACGCCGCTGTGTTCGCAGGCAAATAGTTTTCCGGTACGGCCGGCACCGCATTGAATTTCATCCGCAATAAAAACAATACCATGTTTGTCGCATACTTCCCTCAGCTTGTGCAGATAGGCGGCAGGCATTGGCAAAAATCCACCTTCACCCATTACAGGCTCAATAATGATGGCTGCAAGCGAATCGGGATCTACCTGTGAGATGAATGATTCCTCGAGCTTTTTGATGCAATAGTTTACATACTGCTCTTCCGTCATTCCATCAATACCACGATAAGTATTTGGTGCCGGTATGCGGTAAATATCCGGCACAAAACTGCCAAATCCTTTTTTAAACAAAGCGTATTTGCTGGTTAGACTAAGCGTCAGCAAAGTGCGGCCATGATAGGCTCCTTCAAAGCAAAGCACCGCATTTCTTTTGGTATAATACTTGGCAATATTGATGGCATTTTCTACCGCCTCAGAACCCGAGCAGGCCAATAATGTTTTTTTAGGAAAATCGCCGGGAGTGGCATTGTTGAGCAATTCTGCCAAATCTAAATATGGCTCAATGGTGGTAACCAACGTACAGGTATGAATTGATTTATCCAATTGAGCTTTCATAGCATCTACTACGTTTTCGTTGCAATGCCCAACGTTCATCATTCCGATCCCGCCGGCAAAATCAATCAACTGATTTCCATCTACATCCCACACCAATGCACCGTGTGCCCTATCCACCACTACATCGGTAGATTTTGCCAAACCAGCAGGCAACAGGTTTTTTCTTCTTTCTAATGCGGCCAACCCTTTTGGTCCGGGTAAGCTTGTTTTTAACTGTATATGTGCCATAAAATTTATTTTAAAATTTTGGTGAAATGATGTGCTACAATATTGGATTTTATTTTTAAGCCAACCTCACCCCCAACCCCTCCCCAAAAGAGAGGTGGAGCTGGTTATATAATTTTATCTATATCAATTTTTATCAGCACCCCATAATTACCGCAAGTGGGGTCATTAAGGTATTCAGGAATTAAAGCGATGGGTTCAAATCCAATTCTCATTTGCGGTGT
This sequence comes from Chitinophagaceae bacterium, assembly GCA_031427745.1. Lineage (GTDB taxonomy): Bacteria > Bacteroidota > Bacteroidia > Chitinophagales > Chitinophagaceae > Ferruginibacter. Next base: position 3,899 of record JANPNY010000361.1, read on the forward strand.
AATGGTGGGGTCGGTTCTTTTCCCCTGTAATAATTCTTTGTAATATTCCTCTCCACTTATGTGATCGCTTACACCACCATAGCCATTGAGCATACCTACCGTAACCTGTCCTCTTAAACCTAAATGAGCTGCCACTTCATGTCTTGCCCTGTACAAAAATCTGGACAATCCTTTGCCCCTGTAATCGGGATGTACACCTACATCTAAGCCATACAACCAATCTCCATTGGGATTGTGATTAGTAAGCCAGCCACCGGCAATGGTTTCTTTAAAAGTGTGGTGATAATGATTAAAATCAAAATTACTTCGCATGGTGGTAGTCATACCAATTACTGTATCGTTGTCGGTAATTACAAATTGTCCTTCGGGAAACAATTCCAAATGACGCCTGTAATGTACTGCCAATATTAACTCATCTTCGCCAAGGGTAGGAAATACAATTCTCTGTAAGGCCTCCAGTTCATCAGCATGAGCTGCCAGCATGTGCTGCACTACCAGCCCACCGGTAATTTCTTTGTAATAGTTTGATAATAATACTTCCATTATGTTGCAATCGTTTTTAAAAAATATTTCTGTACAATTTTAAGGTTCTTCGGTATTGTTAGTGGAATCAAGCTTTTATTGTTTTGAAAAATGCTTAAAACCTTAGTGGCTGTATAATTATTTTTTAGCAAAAAACCTTATTACTTTATTGTTATAAGATAATTGCAAAAGGTTTTTTAATAAGGTAATAAGGTTTGGTAGAAAGCTGATATAAATTTCTACCAGGGTTTAAAACCAACATACCAAATCCACTAATTATACCGAAGAGCCATTATTAGTAGTAGTTTTTCTTTTTTTCAAGATGATAAAAAAAAATCTTCCCATTTAATCAACATTTATTTCCCCTGATATATTCAACCAATTTATTTTACCCAACCCAAAAACCCATTGCCACATAAGCCACACAACTGAGCAAAAATGAAACCAGAGCAAAGGGCAATTGCGTAATGCCATGTTCATAGTTATTACACTCGGCTCCCTGTGCTGCAAGGATGGTAGCATCGCTGTAAAAACAAGCGTGGGCACCAAAGGCACCTGCACTTACCACCGCACCAATGCAGAGCCAGATATTGCAATGTAAAGCCGCTGCCAGCGGTATTACCAGCGGAATGGCAATGGCATACAAACCCCATGAATTACCGGTGGTAAAAGCCACAATACCCAGTGAAATAAAAATTGCCAGCGGCAGAAAATGTTTGCTCACATTGGGTGATACCACCTCAATGATGTATTGCGTTAAGCCCATCTCATCGCCTATATTTTTAAGCAGATAAGAAAGTAACAACAGCACCAATGCAAACATCATACTCTTCATGCCTTCAATGGTGGCAGTGGACAATTCCTTGAATGGTGCTACTTTTTTAAAAGCATAATAAGCGATGGTAAATATCAATGCAGTGATCACACCTTTTAATGCATCCAGATCAAAAAAAATGGTACAGCCTATCAATACAGCAATGGGTAAAATAAGGTACCAGATGCTTGATTTTTTTTGTACGTCAAATACCTCTACATCCAATTTAAATTCCTCCGAATCATCAGGAATTAACTGTCCGGTAGTTGCTGCCCTGAGGTTGGCTTTTTTCATTTTCCAAATGATGGGCATAATGCCAAAAATAACCAGTGGCACCATCAAGTATTGTATCCAGCCATAGGCGATGTAGGGGATGATGTGCAGGTAATTGGCAATGCCTTTTCCTACAGGCACCAGCTTACTATCTTCCAATAATTTGCCTACAAAAATTACCCAGGTAGAGATGGGTACAATTACGCAAATAGGCACCGCTGTTGAGCTTACTACAAACGCCAGCAACTCTCTTGGTACTTTATAATGATCAGTAATTTTTTTCATGGTAGTGCCCGTAGTGAGTGCATTGAGGTAATCATCTACAAACAAAAACGAGCCAAAAAGCCAGGTAGCAAAAAGCGATTTTTTTCTATTACCCACAAACTGCAACATGTAATTTCCAAAGGCCAGCACACCACCGCTGCGGATCATTAAATTGATTAGTGCACCATACAAACTGCACACCATAATCACCCAAACCATCAAATCGTTTTGCATTACTTTGGTAAAAGATGCAATGATAGCATTGAAAAAATCACCCTTTGCAATGATGATATATCCAGCCAAACAACCAATCAATAATGGCTCCAGCGACAAACGGGTGCGGATGGCAATAATCACCACAATAAGCGGCGGTACAAGTGATATAATGCCGAAATTTTGCATAAATAATTTAAATAGATTAGAGGTTTAGAGTTTAATGGTTGAGTTGATTTTGTAGTTTAGAATGTTTAGGTTTTAGTTGTTATAATTTTTCGGTTTACAAAATTTCTTTTTTCGCTATTCAGCATAAACTATATAATTTCTTAACCCTGCCCTACTCCCCCCTTCAGGGGATGGGGGCCTTACCCCCCTTTAGGGCCCGGGGCTTTACAACCCCCCGATACTCACCAGTTTTTTCTCCAAATATTCATACAAACCCTCCGCACCACTCTCATGCCCCTGACCGCTATAATTCCAGCCACCAAAAGGAAGTTCGGTACCATGCGGTGTCCATTCATTGATGCCCACCATACCAAAATTCAATTGCTCCGAAGCCAGCATGGCGGTTTTAATATTATTGGTAAACACATAAGATGATAAACCATATTCGGTGTCATTGGCTTTTTCCATCGCATCTTCAAAACTGTCGAAAGAAAACAAAGGAAGCACCGGTCCAAAAATTTCATTTCTTGCCAGGGTGGATTGCTGGGTTAAATTTCCCACTACCGTTGGCTGCACATAATAACCTTTGCCTTTAATTTTCATAGCATCACCCCCGGTTAAAATTTCAGCACCTTCGGCTTTGGCTTTCGCCAATAAATCAACCACAGATTGCTGCTGTTTAGGAGTTATCAATGAACCAACATTTACGCCTTCATCAAAACCATTGCCCACTTTTAACTGGCTTACATATTTACTTACCAATTGATTGAATTGCTGGTAAATATTTTTGTGTACGTAAAAGCGTTGCGGTGCAATACACACCTGTCCGTTGTTCCTGAATTTTGCTGCGGCGGCTCCTTTAGCAATCGCATCTACATCTACATCATCAAAAATTATTACCGGTGCATTGCCACCCAATTCAAGCGATAATTTGGTATGCGTAGCACTAGCACCATCCATTAATAATTTGCCCACTCTTGTACTGCCTGTAAAACTTATTTTCTTTAATTGCGGGTGTTGCAGCATCGCATCGCCAATAGAACTTGCATTGCCTGTCAATACATTCAACACACCTGTTGGAATACCTGCGGCTATCAATGCTTCTGCCAAATGCCCCCCCGCAAGCGGTGTACTTTCAGATGGCTTGGCCACCACGGTACAACCAGCCGCTAATGCAGCAGCCCAGGCACGGGCAGGGTTGTACGCCGGAAAATTCCAGGCAGTTATTACACCAATTACACCCATCGGTTGCCAGATGGTATAGCTGCGTTTATCTACCCTGTTGGTGGGGATTGTCTTACCACAACTACGTTTGCCTTCCTCCGCATACCATTCAAATAAATTGGCAGCTACGGCCCATTCACCTTTTGCTTCTGGCAAAGGTTTACCACTTTCCAACACCATGTCTTTTGCAAATTCGGCCACATTATCCCGAATGTATTGAGCTGCTTTTTTCAATATTTCAGCCCTGAAATAAGGCGTGGTTTTGCTCCATGTTTTAAAGGCTTCTGCCGCTGCATCTATTGCTGCATTGCAATCTTTTTCGTTAGCATAACTAATGCTGTCAATCACTTCTTCGGTTGCAGGATTGATCAAATCAATACGGGCATTGTCAATGGCTTGCCGCCATTCGCCGTTAATAAATTGTTGTACACTCATGGTTATTTTTTTAGTCCGTTTTTACAACGGGTGATTTTTTATTTTGGGGCTATCAGCTTTTAAATTAACATCGGCTTTTGTTCCGGCTTTTCGCTGCAAGCCCTCATCCCGCCTATCGGACGGGATTCGGGGCTTTCCGCTTCAATCCGGCATCCATTGGGCGGTTGAATTTCTATTGAGCTTTATCCACATGATCGGTATAATTTCATTATTTTTATTCAACTGATTATGTCCAACTATCGGCTACAATATTTCGCCCTTTCAGGGCTAACATTTTTGTTGCGTTTGTTAATCCCGGGGTTTTACCCCGTGCTAAGGTGTTTCGCCCTTTCAGGGCTGCTGCTATAAAAATCTGTCACCATTTTCCACCTTTTAAAGTTGGATAATCATTGAACATCAACCCAGTATTTCCTTCAATCCATTTTAAAAAATGTTTCGAGACTCTCTCCCTAAGGTCGATCACCTTTAAAAGGTGATCGACCTTGCTTTTGTAAGTGATCTACCTTATGCTGAGTGTCTGCGTTTAAGAATCAACCCAATATTTCCTTCAATCCATTTTCAATAATATCCAATCCTTTGTTCAATAAATCTTCGCTGATAACCAATGGACTCAACACACGGATTACATTGCCATTTACACCTGCATTAATTACAATCAGGCCACTGTTGGCGCAATAGGCAATCAGTTTTTTACAGGTATCTGCATCCGGCTGAAACGGATCATTGTTTTTGATCAGCTCAAAAGCCATCATAGCGCCAAGACCACGTACATCGCCTATGGCAGCAAATGTTGCTTTCATTTCATTAAATCGCCTTCTAACAATTTTGCCCACATTTTCGCCCAATGCATTGATGTTTATTTCTTCCATATATTGTATGGTGGCAATTGCTGCGGCACAACAAACCGGGTTGCCCGGATAGGTGCCGCCAATGGTTGATGGCTGGCAACTATCCATGATTTGTGCCTTGCCAATTACACAGCCAATCGGCATACCGCTACCCATTGATTTTGCCCAG
>JANPNY010000362.1:0-6333 GCA_031427745.1 Chitinophagaceae bacterium
GGCTTTTGAGCAAGAGCATGAAAGGGAACCCTCTACCGAGGAGCTGGCTGAGTTGCTTGAAATGAGTGAAACAGAAATTAATAATATTTTCCAAAGTAATACCCGTCACTCTTCATTAGATGCACCTGTGCATGAAGCAGAAGATGTAGCAATGGGAGATTTATTAAAAGGTGCAAGTGAAACTGATGAAGATGTAATGCATGACTCCCTGAGAAATGAAATACGGAGGGTATTAAAATCTTTAAGCCCCAGGGAGGCTGAAATAGTAAATGCCTATTTTGGATTGGATGGAGAAAACGGCGTTACCATCGAACAGATTGGTCAAAAATATGATCTTACCAAAGAACGTATAAGACAGATTAAAGAAAGAGCCATCAAACGCCTGCAAAAAGCAAGGTATAGTGGAGCTTTAAAAGCCTACTTAGGTTAACGAATTTCTTTCAAATACTTTTTTCCCCGTTGATTTTTTCAATGGGGATTTTTTATTAAACCATTTGTTAAGCCTGTTGTTTGGGAAAACTATACTTACAATTTTTGGGTAAAAGAGTATTGATTGGATGGACGAAATGCATTTATGAACTGGCCTGGGTAATTTATGAATAGACTAATCAACATATTCAATCGATATTAGCCAGCGATAAATCCCCAAATTATGCCGTCTTAAAAACGTTAAAAAAATATAACAAATACCCAATTAGCATAAGAATTAATTTTACATGATGAATAAAATTTATTACCTGGTTTTTTTATCTTTTTTATTGGGAGCATGTGAAAAGGACATCAATTTCAATCTAAAAAATGCAGAAAATGTTTTGGTAGTCGACGCCAATATTGAAAACGACCGGCCACCACAGGTGGTGCTCACTAAAAGTCTGAATTTTTTCAGTACTATTAATCCGGCTTTATTGATTAACTCCTTTGTTCACGATGCAACGGTAACCATGTCTAATGGCATAACCACCCATCAATTAAAAGAATATGCTGTGCCTGCCGGGCCGGGTGTATTTGTCTATTATTACAGTCTTGATACAGCCAATATGGCTACTGCATTTTTAGGTACATTCAACACAACCTATTCGCTTAAAATTAATGCTGAATCCAAAGAATACAATGCAGTTACAACAATACCACTATTAACTAAAAAGCCAGACTCCCTTTGGTGGAAAAAAGCTCCATTCCAGGAAGATTCCAATAAGGTTGTGCTGATGATTAAGACCACCGATCCTCCCGGATTGGGGAATTATGTAAGATACTTTACTAAAGCAAACAGCCAGCCATTTTTGCCTGGTGACAACTCCGTTTTTGACGACCAGGTAATTGATGGTACTACGTATCAACTTCAGGTAGAGCCAGGTATTGACAGAAATAACCCCATTAAAATGGATAGTAATTTTTTCAAACGAGGCGATACCATCACACTTAAACTTTGTAATATTGATCGGGATACTTATAAATTCTGGAGCAGCTGGGAATTTTCATACAGGAGTATCGGCAATCCGTTTTCGCAGCCCAATAAGGTATTGGGAAATATTAGCAATGGGGCATTGGGAGCATTTTATGGTTACGCCGCAGATTATCAAACGCTGATAGTTCCTCAATAGAAAGGATACGTTCAGTCTAAAAAATAAAATTTTTTTAAGGAAGCTCATCGTTTCTATAATCCTCCCGGTCAATATTATTATCTCCAAAAATGAGTGATCATGATTTTTGTAATTGTTTTAAAATTTCATCTTGTAAATTCGTGTAATTAGCTGCAAAAAAATGAATATGGAAAATATTATAGAAGAAAAGGTTAGTTGTTTAATTATAGGATCAGGACCGGCAGGCTACACTGCAGCCATCTACGCCAGCAGGGCAGGCCTTGCGCCCGTTTTGTACCAGGGCATTCAGCCAGGCGGTCAGTTGACTATTACAACGGAAGTTGAAAATTATCCTGGTTATCCCGATGGAATTCAGGGGCCAGACATGATGCTCCATTTTGAAAACCAGGCAAAGCGCATGGGCGCCGATATTCGATATGGATTAGCTACCAAAGTTGACTTTTCTGTTCATCCTTTTCAAGTACAGGTTGATGAAGAAAAATGGATTGCTGCTGATGCGGTAATTATTTCAACCGGTGCCTCTGCTAAATGGCTGGGTCTTGAAAGTGAACAACGTTTAAATGGATACGGTGTTAGTGCCTGTGCGGTTTGTGATGGTTTTTTCTTTAAAGGAAAAGAAGTCGCTATTGTTGGTGCCGGTGATACGGCGGCTGAAGAGGCGCTGTATTTATCAAAAATATGTTCGCATGTGCACATGATAGTGAGAAGGGGAGAAATGAGGGCTAGCAAAATAATGCAGGACAGGGTAATCAATACGAAAAATATTACCATCAACTGGCATAGTGAGACAGATGAAATACTGGGAGAAAAAAAGGTGGAAGCGGTAAGAATAAAAAATATACAGACGGGCGAAAAGAAAGAAATCGCTGTAAGTGCGTTCTTCGTGGCCATCGGTCACCAGCCAAACAGCGATATTTTTAAAACATGGATTGATATGGATGAAGCAGGCTATATTAAAACCATTGCAGGCACCAGCAAAACCAACATAGAGGGCGTATTTGCCAGTGGAGATGTGCAGGATAAAATTTACCGGCAGGCAGTAACGGCTGCAGGCAGTGGATGCATGGCAGCCCTTGATGCAGAGCGGTATTTAAGTGAAAAGGGTTTTCATTAAACGGGATGAAATGACTAGGCAAATTTCGCCTTCAAAAGAAAAATAGGCAATAAATTAAACCATATCCCATCAATCAAACAGCTTAATGCTCACCATTCAATTACACCAGCTTCAGTTTAATGCCTATCATGGTTTGTATGAAGCCGAAAAAATAAATGGTAACCAATTTGAGCTGGATGTTGATATAGAATTAAATACTACAGAAGGCATTACAACGCTCGGTCAAACATTGGATTATGTGGCAGTCTATGAAATTATCAATTCCCGAATGAAGCAAGCAACTCCCTTGCTGGAGACATTGGCAGAAGACCTGGTGGCATTAATCAGGCTGCAGGATGAACGCATAAAATCAATCAGCCTCATTATCAAAAAACTAACCGCACCCATTCCAGATTTTAAAGGAATAGTAGCTGTAAAAATTAAAAAAGAGTACTGATATGAAAATGATTAGCAGCCTTATTTGCATTTGCTTTTCTTTTTTGTGGCTGCCGGCACAAGATATTAATGTGTTGATAAAAGAAGGGGACAGGCTGGATAGGAGTTTAAACGAACAAGCTGCATTTGATAAATTCAAGGAAGTGCTATCTCTGCAAGCTGTAAATGTTTATGCATTGAATAAATGCAGCGAATTATGCAGCCGCATTGGTAAACGAGAGAGCGACCCAAAGCAAGTGAACACCTATTACTCTGCTGCTAAAACCTATGCCAGTCTTGCTTTAAGACTTCAACCTGCCAATGCGGAATCCAATTGTGTAATGGCAATTGCCCTTGGCCGGATATCCCTCAATAAAAGTGGTAAGGAAAAAATAGCTGCAGCAAAAGAAATTCGTCGATACGTTGATATTGCCCTCAAAAATGACCCCACTAATTATAAGGCATGGCACGTATTGGGAAGATGGCATTTTGAAATGAGCAGTCTTAATATTTTTGAAAGAGGAGCAATACGCCTTTTGTATGGCAGCCCGCCAAAATCATCCGTAGAAGAGTCGATAGCTGCGTTTGAAAAAGCACATCAACTGGAGAAAAATTTTGTGTTGAATAATTATGAAATGGCAAGAGCATATTATAAGGCCGGTCAGCATAAAAAGGCCATTTCCCTATTAAACAATATGATGCAATTAACCAACACTACCGAGGATGATGTTAATATAAAAAAAGATGGTAGACGGTTATTAAATAGCTGGCAGTAAATAAAGCAATTTTTTTTTATTTTTTATACCTATAATAAAAACAATGATAAAAAACCTATTCTCATCAGGCTGTTTCTTGCTGGTACTTTTTCCGGCAAAGGCTCAAACACCCGAAAGCTTTGAAACCAGCTACGATGCTCACGCTCTTTTCTCTCCGCTTTTTTACTCAAGTGGCAATACTGTTACAAGGGCAGGCAACGGTGAACCAACAGTTGCTTACTGGCAAAATAAAGCAGATTACAATATCAATGTTTCCCTTAATGAACACTCTCACGAGATAGCCGGCAAAGTAATCATCACCTACAAAAATAACAGTCCACATACACTGCCATTTTTATGGCTGCAGTTAGATCAAAATTTATTTAACAAAGACAGCCGTGGACAGGCAAGAATGCCGCTTGATATCCGCAGCCGTTATGGTGATTCAAAAAGCAATTTTAACGGGGGCTATAAAATAAGTTCCGTAAAAATAAATAATATAGAATCTGAGTATTTGGTTACCGATACCCGGATGCAATTGCGTTTGGCCAAAGCCTTAAAACCAGGCGGCGATATAGTAACCATCCAGGTGGAATATGTTTTTACGCTTCCCGAATATGGTGCAGACCGCTGTGGAATTCTGGCAACGGCTAAAGGAGATATTTTTACGGTGGCACAATGGTATCCCCGCATGTGTGTGTTTGATGATATTGAGGGATGGAATACACTTCCCTATCTTGGCCCCAGTGAGTTTTACCTGGAATATGGTAATTACGATGTTACCATTACGGCACCTGCTTCGCATATTGTTGTAGCAAGTGGTGAATTACAAAATCCTGAAAATGTATTAACCAGCGCACAACAAAGTCGCTTGCAGCAGGCTAAACAAAGTGATAAAACAGTAATGCTTCGAACGGAAAAAGAGGTAGATGATCCTGCATCAAGACCTGCCGGAAATACATTGAGCTGGCATTACACGCTTACCAATGCCCGGGATATGAGTTGGGCCAGCTCAAAGTCTTTTATATGGGATGCAGCCAAAATTAATTTACCCAGTGGCAAAACGGCGCTGGCTATGAGTGTTTATCCGCCGGAAAGCAAAGGAGATAAAGCATGGGGAAGGGCAACTGAATATACAAAAGGCAGTATCGAGAATTACAGCAATCGCTGGTTCGAATATCCCTATCCAGTTGCTACCAATGTTGCCAGTAATGTGGGCGGTATGGAATACCCGGGCATTGTTTTTTGTGGCTCCAAAGCGCAGCAGGCTGCCCTGTTTAATGTTACCGACCATGAATTTGGTCATACCTGGTTCCCGATGATTGTGGGCAGCAACGAAAGAAAGTATGGCTGGATGGATGAGGGCTTTAATACCTTCATTAATTCACTGGCAGATGACGATTTTAATAAGGGGGAATATAAAAGCAGTTCGCCATCGATGGAGGTAATGGCAGGTTATATATTTGGAGAAAAAAGCGAAGCCATTATGAATACGCCCGATGCTTTGAAAGAAGCCAATATCGGCACGGCATTGTATCTTAAACCCGGTTATGGATTAGAGTTGTTGAGAAATGAAATTGTTGGTCCGGTTAGGTTTGACTATGCATTTAAAACATACATACGCAGGTGGGCATACAAACACCCAACACCATGGGATTTTTTTAAAACAATGGATGATGTTACCGGCGAAGACCTCAGCTGGTTTTGGAAAGAATGGTTCCTGGAAAATTACAAACTCGATCAGGCCATTCTTTCTGTAAACTACGATCGGGATAATGAATTAAATGGAGCCGTTGTTACCATTGGAAATGCAGATCAGATGGCTATGCCGGTGAAGCTTGCCTACGAAACGGTAAGTGGAGTTAAAGGCTTTATAAAACTTCCGGTAGAAATTTGGAACAATACCAGTGTATGGAGAGTAAAGTTGCCTACCAAAGAAAAGCTAGCCAGTGTAATAATTGACCCGGATAAAGTATATCCTGATATGAATTTTGATAACAACAAATGGTCAGGCAACTAATTTCAAAAAATCATCCTCTTTTTAAAAATACCAACCAAGATTAATTATGAAAAACAACCTTCTTGTAACTGCAGCAGCAGTGTTATTATCGGCTGCTGCCTGTGCTCAGCCAGGATCTATTTTGGGTTTTAGTAAAACAGGTGCTGATAAACAATTATCAACCGAAAAATTTTTTGATGGCAACCTAAACGCAAAAAATGTAGATCAATTTATAAAAGATCTTTCGGCCGTGCCGCATCATGTTGCTTCACCGGGCGGTGATGCCAATGCTGCCTACATTCTTAATAAATTTAAAAGCTGGGGATATGATGCACAGTTGGAAACATTTTACGTGTTGTTTCCAACACCGCTTACAAGAGAACTATCCATGACAGGTACCACCAACTTTAAAGCATCCTTAAAAGAACCGGCATTAAAAGAGGATGCCAC
>JANPNY010000363.1:0-6689 GCA_031427745.1 Chitinophagaceae bacterium
AACAAATAGCTTAGGCTCAGGCATACGGGTATTAAACAATGATAAAAAAGCCGCCAACGCTGTAATAACAAATTGTGTAGTGAGAAATACTGCATATATAGCCGGGATGGAGACCAGTGGCGACTTTAATTCCGGGGCTGGCATTGCCTGCGAAAAAGGTAGTGGTATAACTATACAAAATAACACTGTTACAAACTCTGGCTATATAGGCATATCATGGCAGAGTGATAACGTAAGCATAAAGTATAACTTTATCAATACATTTTGCACGCTGAGAGATGATGGCGGCGGTATTTATACTGTTGAAAATGCAGGAAGTAATTTGCCTAACCGTACAAACAGGAAAATTATTGGAAACATAGTGATTAATGGTCGCGGCAATAATAACGGCACCAATAACCCTAAAGGTACCAGCGCAAGAGGACTATATTTCGATTTAGGAACAAGATCTGTTATAGCAGATTCAAATACTGTGGCAAATGTAGTAGGTGGTGCATTTCATGGTAATAACAATGCCAGTCTTACTATAACAAACAATGTGTTCTTTAATACCAATGGCTATTCGTCGCAACGATTTGCTGATGCGCCATCTATTCGGAATTTGACTATCAAGAAAAACATTGTGTATCCCTATAGATTTGAATACAGAAACCTGGGTATAAACTCGCCGGGTATTACAAAAGAAGCCGACATCCGTGCAATGGGGTTAATTGACAGTAATTATTACTCCTTAAGAAACGGTATTGATACTTCCCTGATAACCGTTACAACCAAAGCTGATGGTACAGGATACAAAGAAGATTTGTTTGAATTTCCAAGCCTGGTAGGTACTTTTAAAATTGAAAGAAATTCTACCGAGGTTGCCAATACGGGTAAACTTGAATACAATGCTAGCAATACGCCAAAGGTTGTAACCTTTTCCGGCTTAAGTAAAAAAGATGTGTACGGAAAAGTATACAATAATTCTATCACTGTTCCGGCTTGGAGGAGCATCGTGCTTATTCCCAATGGAGGGGCGCCATCAGCAAATAAAGCCCCCATTGCAAATGCGGGCAGTACCCAAACTATTTTATTACCTGACAATACAGTCACACTAAATGGCAAAGGCACAGATTCAGATGGTACCATCTCAAAATATTCCTGGAAAAAAATATTTGGCCCGCAAAATGGTTCAATAGTATCACCACTTAGCGCAAGGACTATATTGTTTAATTTAACAGCGGGAGTTTACAAATATGAACTGATGGTAACAGACAATGATGGCGCAACTGGAAAAGACACTGTCCAGATAAATGTAAATTCCGATCTTCTACCGGCCGTCAATCCTGCAAATACTGTCAACGGATTAGACTACAAATATTACGAAGGCTTATGGATTGCATTGCCTCCTTTCGCAACGCTTAGTGTTGATGGAAAAGGCACTGTATCAAACTTTGATATAAGTTCTGCAAAAGTTCGTACCGGATTTGGATTTAGTTTTACAGGGTTTATTAAAGTACCCGTAGATGGCTATTATACGTTTTATGCGTCATCAGATGATGGAAGTAAATTATTAATAGACAATGTTCTAACGGTATCTAATGATGGGTTACATGGAATAACTGAAAAATCCGGAGTTATTGGTTTAATGGCGGGAAAGCATGCTATTTCCGGTTTATATTTTCAAAGAGGGGGAGGCAGTCGCTTTGATGTTAGTTATGTAGTTGAGGGTATTTCAAAAATCGCCGTTCCCTCATCTTCATTATATAGAATAAATAAAACAACTGGCGCCAAAGTATCAACTGCCGGCAATCGTATCGCAGCTGGCCCTTCTCAAAATACTGAGAATAATTCTAACAGCACATTAAAGCTCAATGTTGCCCTTAATCCTTTCAGGTCGACATTTGATTTATTTATTCAGGGAACAAATACTGACAAAATATCGATTGCTGCTTTGGATGTATTTGGTAAGACTATTTTTAAAACTGAAGGTGTAGCCAATAAACATTATGTGTTAGGAAGTAATTTTCCTAATGGCATTTATATAATTAAGGTGATTCAGGGGACTAATGTTCAAATCCTTAAAGTGGTGAAACAATAGACTCTCCATTTATGTCGTGACTTCTATCCTAAAAAGAGGTTGTATCATTTTCAAGATACAGCCCCTTTTTTTTTAGCAATGTGCACAAAAATGGCGGCTTTAAAATTTTCGCAAATAAATAATTAGAACAATCTTTTAACAAGTATGCTCTGTTTGAATGGTGCCGATCATTCATAAAATTTTTCTACTTCGATAACACAGGAGGCTGTCTTTAAAATTACCTTAATCTCATTTTTTAAAACATCCGGTATTTATTAAAATTGATTTAATATTGGTTATTTAAATGCTCTATTTATTCATTAGATACTCACTTTTCAAGTACAATTTCTCATAAGATTTTGCCAATCAGTCCGCACATATACTCATTAATTTTTATATTTCTACATTTGATGTTTACTGAAATATTTCTAAAGGCCGTTTGTGATAGGGGAAAATTTTAATCAATTATTATTGCAATTATCTCAAAATAACTTAGTTTTATCACTTATCAACAAATACGCCCCTTGGCATAGTATTTGAATAATGCTGATTCGTTACCTTTTATTTGCGGTTTACGCTTTAAATCAAAGAAGTAAAAAATCCAATCCTACAATTTGAAAAGCACGTTTACCTAATTTGATTTAACAACCCCCATTACTTAACACAGTCATTATCAGACATTTATTAGATTTAAAATAATGTCATTGAGCATGCTATGCCCAACAAGTATTGATATTTTTTTTAAGCAACTATATAAATGAACCTAAATAAAAAATAGAAATCATCTACATCAAACTTTAAAAAACAGATCCAAAACCAAACCAATGATCCATTTCCTGACAAACCATCTAAAAAAATTAAACAGAAATACAAACAGGAAAACATCCATGTTTGTGTTCTTTTTATTGGTCGCATCCTGCTTACAAGCTACAACTTATTATGTTTCTGCAAGTGGCAATAATTCAAATACTGGATTAACCGAAGCCAGTTCCTGGCAAACAATATCCAAAATAAACAGTTTTAATTTTGCATTGAATGATGTAATATTATTTAAACGTGGAGATATTTTTTATGGAAGTATTACTATAAGACAGCATAATCTTACTTATGGAGCATATGGCACTGGTGCAAAACCAATAATTTCTGGCCTGACTACAGTTACGGGTTGGGTAAATAGGGGCGGCAACATTTGGGAAGCACCAACCACCGGTGTAAATGCGACCAATAACCTTATTTTAAGGGATAATAAAATTCAGCAAATAGGCAGGTATCCAAATGCAGATGCACCAGATAAAGGATATTTAACTTATACAGCAGCAACAACCAGTTCTATTACCGGTCCTGCACTGTCATCAACAACCAACTGGACAGGTGCTGAAGTTGCAATAAGAATAGCCAGGTGGGAAATATTAAGAAAAAAAGTTACAGCACATTCCGCTGGGGTGGTAAGCTTTGCAGCACATTCAACTTCCCCCAGATTAAATTACGGATATTTTTTTCAAAGAGACTCAAGAACACTTGACCAGGATGGAGAATGGTGGCAAGATGGCACCAACAATAAACTAAGGATGTATTTTAGTAACAATAATCCATCCGCATACACAATTCAAGCTTCTACAATTGATATATTAATTAGTAATTCCCCCGGATATAACAATGTATCCCTAAGCGATTTATCTTTCATTGGAGCTGGAACAAAAGCAATATATCTTAGAAGCGGTTCAAATCATGTTGTAAAAAATTGTGATGTAAATTTTAGTGGAGCAGAAGCAATTAGCATATATTCTGCCTCAAATATAGTTGTTGATAAATGTACTACCCGAAATAGTTTAGGCTCCGGGATTCAGGTTAGTAACAATAGCAACAAAACACTTTCTTCTATTACAAATTGTACTGTTGATAGCACTGCATTGATAGCTGGAATGGAAACAAGCAATCAATCCAATGGCGGCGAGGGTATTTTGAACAGGGCTGGAAATAATGTTTATATAACCTATTGCAAAGTTACAAACAGCGGATATGTTGGTATTGGATGGTTTGGAAACGATACGTACATAAAATATAATTTAGTAGATACTTATTGTAAAGTGAGGGACGACGGAGCAGGTATTTACACAGCAGAAACAATGGATACAGCTTTGTACCAAACAAGGTACAATCGTAATGTGGTCAGCAATATTGTAATTAACGGCATCGGTCAAGGTAAGGGAACAAGCGCTCCAAATGATATAAATGCAGTAAACGGTATTTATGTAGATGATGGGGCTGCCGACGTATCGTTAGATTCAAATACCGTTGCGTACATCCCTAAGGGCGGCTTTCACGGAAACAATAACCGCCGGATTTCAATTACCAACAATACTACCTTTAATACAGGTTTTAGTTTTTCTACCCAAAGACTCAAAAATGGCAAAACGGTTATTGGAATGCGGGTAATAAAAAATATCTTTTATCCGTATCGTTTCCAATATAGAAACCTTGCCAGGGATAAACCAGATCTCACTCTTTATGAGTCAATTACCGCTTTAGGCATATTGGATAGTAATTATTATTCACTAAGGCCTGGTACAGATACCTCCCTTACAGCAATTACTACCCTTTATAATGCCACAGGATATATAGATGATTTTTTGTCTTTTAATACCATGAAAACTACATTTGGAATTGAGACAAAATCAATCAATGTACCCAACAACGGTTCGCTGGAATACAATGCTAGCAGTGCACCTAGAGTTGTTTCATTTTCCGGACTTAGCAAAAAAGATGTGTTTGGGAATGTTTATAATAATTCTGCTACCATACCGGCATGGAGCAGTAAGGTGCTTATTCCAAATGGAACTGCACCTACTTCAAATAAAGCGCCACTTGCCAATGCTGGAACAGATATTGTAATAACGCTACCAACAAGCAGCGTAACATTATCCGGGACAGGAACAGATACTGATGGAACAATTGCAAGCTATGCATGGACAAAAATATCCGGACCATCGGCAGGAACAATTTTATCGCCTACTGCAGCAAATACTACAATCAATAGTTTAACTGCTGGAATTTATTTATATGAATTTAAAGTAACCGACAATGCCGGCGCTACAGCAAGCGATACCATACAGGTAACTGTAAATGCGCTTGCCAGTACTGTACTAAAGTCATCTGCTACAGAGTCTGCAGTTACTTGCGCTGGCACCAGCTCCACTGTTACGGTATCATCAACTGGTGGCTTAAGCCCTTATACAGGTACCGTTAGTTTTAAAACCAATGCAGGCAAAGGAACATTAAAAATTTCCTTCCCAACCAGTGTTTCAACTACAAAAACAACCATTTATTTTAGCGTTGGTAACATTGTTGCAGGTAAAAGCTATGTGTTAAGATTTACTACATTGGGTTCTATTGATAATGTACCAATGGATATTACACTCAAAAAGTACGTATCACCTTTTACCCTTCTTGCAACCTCTAAAACCACAATTTTTGGAACATCAACAAAACAACACGAATTTATTTTTACTCCAACGATTTCCGATACTGCTGCAAGAATTGATTTATGGCTAACCCAGAATGCAGGAATTACCTACCTGGATAATATTGCCTTTTTTGAAGCATCCACAGTAGGAGAACTCATCAGTAATAACGTAATCACCAAAGGGCAATTTGAAACAGATATCAGTGCTATTCGCTTTTGGAGTTCGAACAACAACCAACTTATTCAATGGGATAATACCAGCAAAATAGGCAACATAAATTATTATACAGTTACCGACGCTTTGGGTAGTATATCTACTATTGGTTTACCTGTAAAACAATCTGCAACAGTATTAGCTGCTGCTGTTTCATTGGGGAGTTCAAATATATTAAACGTTTCTGCAACAGGAGGTAATAAACCCTACACAGGCACAGGTACTTTTACTGCTAAAGTAGGCCTAAATAGCTTCATTGTAACCGATGCAAACGGCTGCTTAGATACAGCCAGTATAAATATTACAACCCTTACCGCTGCAAGAATTTCAACCCCAACAGTTTCCACTTCGGTAACGGCTACTCCTGATGCGACGCTGATATCAAACACATTAAAAATAAGCAGTTACCCTAACCCAACCACATCTACCTTAAAATTATTGGCAGAGGGTAAAAGCAATGAAAAAATAAATATAATAGTAATGAGCGAAGACGGAAGAATCGTTTATCAAACAGCAGGCATTGCCAATAGAACCTACGAGTTTGGAAGCGGTTTTGATCGTGGTATGTATATCATCAAAGTGATCCAGGGAAATAACATCCAAACACTTAAAGTGATAAAACTCTAAAGATAAAATTCTCAAAAAAACATTAGAGAAAACAAGAATCCCGAATTCATTAGATGAATTCGGGATTCCTGTTTTAAATGCAGTTTAAAAACCCATTTATAAAATTTTTCTTTCGGGCAAAATAAATATTACGGTGCTGTCTAAATTTTTTTATTATTAAAAATTTAGCCTGCTTTATTTTGTTGCACTTATTTCATTACAGGTAAAATTATTTTTGATGCGTTTTTTGAATCGTGGTGAATTTTTATATTACTTTTTATAAAGTCTTTTGTATCGCAATGATAAATGTCGATAAACTGCTGTGGATTACGATCTGCTAAAGGGAA
>JANPNY010000364.1:0-5803 GCA_031427745.1 Chitinophagaceae bacterium
CAGGCAAAATGAGCCAACATTTTTTTCGAACAATTACTGCATGGCATTTTTAAAGACTGCCTGAATCAACTTCTATTGCCTTGTTATAAAAAGTTACGGGGCGGTTTTTTAAGGTTTTTTAGTTTTTTCACAGTCTGACGACCGAGTATTGCTGCAGGTGGGGCATTGTTGTTTGTCCAGCCCGGAAACTGAAGCCCAGTAAAGAAATAAAAGCACAAACTAACAACTAAAAGCCCAACAGGATTCCGTCCGCCGAAACCGCTGCTGATAGCGAACTACAGCCGAAGATTACAACGTCCTGCCACACTTGCAGCAATACCCATGTTGCCTGCAGGGTCTTTCGCAACCAAGTAATTCTTTATAATAAATCTAATTCCATAAATACTAAATACTGTCTAAACTCCTCAGGAAGTTCAACTTCTGGGTAAACAGGAATGTCCTTAAAGCCAATGCTTCGGTAAAGAGAATGAGCATCTTCCATAAATTTTGAGCTATCTAATCGTACTTTCTTGTAGCCAGTTTCTTTTGCTGCATTTATTAAGGATTGAAGTATTGCACGTCCTGCTCCAATCTTTCTAAAAGACGGATTTACATACATTCGTTTAAGTTCACCTATTTCTTCATTAATACCTTTTAGACATCCTGTTCCACAGGCTATGTTATCAGTAAATGCAAGGATAATACGTCCATTCGGTGGCAAGAATTTCTCAATCATTTTGACATCTTGTTCAACTTGTTCAGTCGGATTATTTGGATGTACTCCATAATGCATATGCATTGTATTATTTGCCCATGTTAAATAATCAATCCATAATTGTCTGATATCATCAGCATCATCAGGAAGTATAGCATCACGAACTTCTATAACAAATTTCTTCTTATTATCTTTCATACACTATGATTGTTGATTTAAAAATTCCTGATTGATTTATGACGCTTTTGCCTTGCAGCCAACGTTCGAGGCTTTGTGCAGCTGGGGAATTGACCAACTGTCTGCCCGGAACTGAAGCTAAATTAGTAACTAAAAGCTGAAGTTTAGAACTACTGCCCGGCAGAATTCCGTCCGCCGAAACTAAAGCCTGGATATGCACTGCCGATGATTGTTTCAACGTCATGCCCCAATTGCACAAAACCTGATGTTGTTGCGCATACCCTTTCTCCTCGGTCATCTATAATGTGGGTCTGTGTCGCACTGAATGATGTTTGCCGTGTGTAGGGCAAGGCAGGCTCTTGGGCAGGTTGGCTTTTGTGTAGGGGTTTTGTGTGCCTGCTCATGTGCCTGACTTGCAGCGTTGGCTTGTTAGGTTAGTCAAGTCGTAAGTCGCAATGAGCATGGTAGGTGCAACGAACATACAGCGGACAATCAAGCCTTCTTAATACTTGAAAATACCAAATCATTCAGAAATGCAACGACCTCAGTTTCCTCTTTATTCTTGCCAAAGTCTGTAAGTGATGGAAGATTATTCATAAAAAAATTCTGAAAATGTGCCATCTCAATAATCGTAGTAGCCAATGACCTTGGATACTTGTACTTGGGGCTACATTCTAAAATTATATCTCCGATAACGGCACAAAGGTCTTTGTAGGGCTTAAAAAATTGGTGTTTATTATCTTCTCCAACCTGCTTGGTTAAATATGCTTTTGACCCTTCTGAAATTATTATTTGGTGTAGTAATCTTTCATTTACATGAATTGTTTTAGCATCATCTTGTACCGTTGTTGCCAATAGTTTTATTACCTTTTTTAACTTTCCAACAGGGTCTGTAACATTATTAGTTTGGAAACTAATCTGGTATTCAAGCCAGCCCCAGTACCAAGCTGTAATGTATAAAAGTAACCGGTGCTTATTTTCAAAGTAGCGATAAATCCCTGCTTCTGTAGTGCCAATATCTTCTGCTAACTTCTTAAAGGTAAAAGCTTCAAAACCATCTTTCTCAATTAATTGAATGCTATGTTTTATGATGTTCTTCCCCAACTCTGTCTGCTCAGGATTACGGATAAATAAATCCTCATTCATTTTTATTTGTAATTGCAATTTCATTTCTGTCTGTATTTGGGTTAGTTTCTGAATACGCAACAAAGTTACGGGAAAATTATTTTACAATTATCTATGATAGCATTGCTATCATTAAAAATAATAACCCTATCTTCGCTAAATAATCATAAAAATATGAACCAGATAAACTTATTTAAAAACTTAAAGAACGATTTGCCTGCCAGTATAGTGGTGTTTTTTGTTGCAGTTCCCTTATGCCTTGGAATTGCATTAGCATCAGGTGCACCATTATTTGCAGGTATAATAGCAGGTATTGTAGGCGGTATTGTGGTAGGTACAGCAAGTGGCTCACCTTTAGGCGTTAGTGGTCCTGCTGCTGGATTAGCAGTAATAGTTTTAACTTCTATTGCAACACTTGGCGGTTCGTGGACGGCATTTTTAACTGCTGTTGTTTTAGCAGGAGTATTTCAGTTGATTTTGGGATTTGCAAAAGCTGGCTTTATTGCCTACTTCTTTCCATCTTCTGTAATCAAAGGAATGCTTACAGGCATTGGGCTGCTAATAATTTTAAAACAAATTCCCCACGCATTGGGTTGGGATAAGGACGCAATGGGGGATGATGCTTTTTTTCAGGCAGACGGGCAAAATACGTTTTCTGAAATTTTCAGGGCATTTGACTTTATAACTCCTGGGGCAGTAATCATAGGAGTAATTTCCTTAGCAATTCTTATATTTTGGGATAAAGTATTAAGCAAAAAATATAGAATTTTTAGCATCATTAATGGACCTCTTGTGGTTGTGTTATTCGGCATATTGATGTTTAACTTATATAAAAATGGTATTCTTGATTTTAGTTTAAATACAAAACAAGTAGTTGCTGTACCAGTGCCACATTCCATTTCGGAATTCTTCAGTCAATTTACTTTCCCCGATTTTTCAGCACTTGCAAATTTTGAAGTTTGGAAAATTGCCATTGTATTGGCTATAGTAGCAAGTTTAGAAACTTTGCTTTGTGTAGAAGCCACTGACAAAATGGACCCTGATAAAAGAATTACACCTACAAACAGAGAATTGAAAGCACAAGGTTTAGGAAATGTTGTTTCAGGCTTAATAGGCGGTTTACCTGTTACACAAGTTATTGTACGGAGTACAGCAAATATATCTTTTGGTGGCAAAACAAAATTATCTACCATTCTCCACGGTGTTTTTTTATTACTAAGTGCTATCACTATTGCAAGTGTTTTAAATATGATACCGCTGGCAAGTTTAGCAGCAATACTTTTAATGGTAGGTTACAAGTTAGCAAAGCCAGCACTCTTCAAGGATATGTATAAGTTGGGTTGGGAACAATTTATTCCTTTTACTGCAACAGTTGTAGCAATTTTAGCAACCGATTTATTAAAAGGAATTACAGTAGGAATACTTTTTGGCATCTTTTATACACTACGCCATAGTTACCGCAATTCACACCACAGGAAAGAAACAATATCTAGCGAAGAAGGGCAAGAGCTACATCACCTTGTTTTAGCAGAAGAGGTTTCATTTTTTAATAAAGCCAATGTGATTAAAGAATTAGATGGAATTCCTGCCAACTCAAAAGTGATAATTGATTGCAGTAAATCAAAATCCATTGCATATGATGTAGTTGAAATAATACAGAACTATAAGAGCAATGCTAAGACTAAAAATATAACCGTTGAAACGATAAATTTTATTGAACCTGTTAACAAATAAAAACAAGACTATGACACTTAATATTCAATCACCAAATATTACGCATAAACAAGAGGTAATTGATTTTTTAGATCAAAAACCTAATATGTTATCCAGAAGGTATAATGAAATCATTAGTGTGGATGCATCCTTTCGGATAGAAAAATCTTCTACAAATGCAAATAAACTTTGCGAAATAAGATTAATTATATCAGGATACGACCTGATGTATCTGCCAAATGCAGAACCTTTGAAGCAGCAATATCTGAAGCATCAGAAGCCTTGGAAAGACAAATAGAAAAAAGAAAAACAAAACAATTAAGTGCGAAGTAAATGAGTAATACAAAACTATTGAAGCGATATAACTATTTATTTTTTACAGCTCTTTTTATGTATCAATCAAATACTGCATTTGCTCAAAAAAGCGATATAGGCAACTGGTTTATATATTTTGGTAATCAAAAAATAAACAAGAAATGGAATTGGCATAATGAAGTGCAATACCGCAATTATAATTTTGCAGGCGACTTGCAACAACTGCTTTTACGAACAGGAATTGGATATAACCTGACAGGAAATAATAACAATGTCTTATTGGGTTATGCTTTTATAAATTCACAACGCTACTTGCTTAATTCGAATGATAAAGCAGGCACAAACGAACATCGGATTTACCAACAGTTTATAACCCGTCAAAACTTTAGCAGTGTATTTATTCAACACCGCTATAGAATAGAAGAACGTTTTTTGCCAAATGATTTTCAGGTGCGTTTCAGATACTTTTTGTCTTTAAATGTGCCTATCAATAATAAAACAATGAGTGGAAAAACGTTTTACGCATCAGCCTATAATGAGATTTTCATAAATATGGATAGTCCCATTTTTGACCGTAATAGAATTTATGCAGGTTTGGGCTATGTGATAAATAAAAACTTTAGAGTAGAAACTGGTTTTATGGCACAAAGCTTAGAACAAACCAATCGCAATCAATTTCAAATAATAGTATTCAACAACATTCCTTTCACTAACAATTAAAAAATAACAAAATGAAGACATTAACTAAAGAAATGCAAAATGCCATAAGCCCTTCGATGGCTTTAGACTTATTAAAAGAAGGCAACAAAAGATTTGTAAATAATCTAAAGGTAAACCGCAACCTTTTACAACAGGCAAATGAAACCTCAGACGGGCAACATCCTTTTGCTGTAATACTTAGTTGCATCGACAGCAGAACATCTGCCGAATTAATTTTTGACCAGGGGTTGGGAGATGTTTTTAGTGTTCGTATTGCAGGCAATATTATCAATGAAGATATTTTGGGCAGCATGGAATTTGGTTGCAAAGTTGCAGGTTCAAAAATCATTGTTGTTTTAGGACACACCAAATGTGGTGCAGTAAAAGGTGCTTGCGACCATGTGGAAATGGGTAACCTTACAGCACTATTAAGCAAAATACAGCCTGCGGTGTGTGATGAGAAAACCGTAACGGAGAATCGTAATTCTGGCAACAATGAATTTGTAGAAAAAGTTGCAAGTATTAATGTAAAAAGAACAGTACATGCCATTATGGAACGCAGCCCTATTTTAAAAGAAATGATAGAAAGCGGAAGTATTGGCATTGTTGGCGGCACTCATGATATAACAACCGGTGAAGTACGTTTTTATGATGACACCTTAATTATTAATACTCCTAATTAAAAACCATTTTCAGGCGGTTGTAAAATACCGCCTGCTTGTTTAAGGGGTTTTAGTTTTAGTTCGTGTTGTCAGGAAAAATGTCGAACCGGAAAATGTTTGCAGTGTGTTGGCAATTGCAGCTCTTTTGCAAGGTTAGCTTTGTGTCGGGGTTTTGTGTGCCTTGCAAATGTGCTGCAATGTGCGGTGGGCTGTTAGAGACTTCGCCTTGAATGTCCTGTCAGTTGAAGGTGAACGGAATTTCGTTTTCGGGTTGCGTACAACGAGAGTTTGTGAAAAAACCTCCTGTCGCTACATAAATATACACACAATGTGAATAGCGCAATCGGCGTATGATTTTTGTGATTGAAAGGCATGCAATTTATACAAGGAAACAACCGACATCAAACTTACTTCAGCA
>JANPNY010000365.1:0-2631 GCA_031427745.1 Chitinophagaceae bacterium
TCTTTGGCCTTGTCATTATCAGCCATAAATGCGCCGGCATAATTGTCGTACAACTTATATCCTCCATCAATTACTTTTTTAGAATAAGTAATTGCTGTATCAAAAGCTTTTGTGTCGGCTGCGCCGGTATATACATTTGCATTGAGGTAAATGCGTGCCAGTAGAGCCCATGCTGCTCCCTGGTCTACCCTTCCATACTCGATGGTTTTAACCGGTGCCAATGAACCTTCAATTGCTTTTAACTCGCTTGATATGTAATAGAACAAATCTTTGCGTTCAATCTGCCGTGGTAATATGGTACCAATTTTATCTTCTTCGGTAACGAAGGTAGATTTACCGAATAAATCCATCATCACCCAATAGTTAAAAGCACGTAAAAAACGAACTTCTGCAACAGAATTTTTGATATCGGCTATCTCTGCATCAGTAATGTCTCCTTTACTTTTCTTATCATTCAATTTTGTATCTGTACACTCCCTCAAATATTCATTGATGAGGGTAACATTGTAAATTGGTCTTGCATAAATTCCCTTTAAAAACGGATCAGCATCATTCCACCGGAAGTTGTGAAAATCTTTAATAGTTTGGTCATTCCATGCAACAACTGCTTCATCGGTCGGTAATTCCTGGCAATTGAAAAACATACGGATAAACGCTATCTGCGAACCTTCATCCAAACCGCCGCTTATATCGGCCGAACCTGCCGGCCCGGTATTGCCGGAAGTTGCCATGGTACCGTAAATTTTTGCCAAAACGCTTTTATATCCTGCAGCAGTTTTATATGCTTTTTCGGGTGTAAGATCGTTCTGCGGAAACAGATCCAGCTTTTTTGCACATGAAGCTGCAACAATCGCTACAATCAATAGTAAGATTGAGTTTTTGAAAATTGTATTTTTCATAATAGTTTTTTTATTTAATGTTTTAAAAATCCAGATTGAAACCCAGTGAATAAACTCTTGGCCTTGGGTAGATGGTGTTATCAACCTGGCTATCCCCTGCGTTTTCAGGATCTAAACCTTTGTATTTAGTTATCACAAAAACATTCTGTACGCTTCCTGATACACGAAGACCTGCTTTACCTTTTAGTATTTTACCGACATTATAACCGATATTGATATTGTCTAAACGGAAGAAAGAGGCATTTTCTATATAATAATCGGATAGATACTGATTATTGGAAAAACCCGTTTCAAGATAATTTCTTGAAACATTACTGGTAAAATTCAATGGATTTTTCATAGCTCTTAAAACACCTGCATTGGAGAAATAGTTGTTATACATGTAATTTCCAAGGCTGGCATGTGCTGCAAAACCCAGGTAAAAATCTTTATAATTAACCTGTGTATTTACGCCAAACAACATATCTGCTGCAGGCTTTTTATAGAGGTAACGATCGGCATCGTTAATGATACCATCCCTGTTGAGATCTTCATACAATCCTTCAATTGGTTTACCGGTTGCTTCATCATAAATCTGCTTATAAACAAAGAAGGTATATGGGGCATAGCCTACTAAATGCCTTCCGATGTTATTTCCGGTACCACCTGCAATACCACTGGTTGGAATACCTTTAAAGTTTGCATCCTTTTGCTTCAGCAAGTTGGTGATTGTAGATTGATTGTAGGTAACATTAAAACCAAAATCCCAGGAGAAATTGTTGTTTTTAACGGGTGTGGTATTGATGGTAAACTCAACCCCTTTGTTTTCGATATTACCAACATTGGTGAGTAATTCAATATTAAAATTAGCCCCTGCTGCTACCGGAACAACGCTTAGCAAATCTTTGGTTTTCTTTTGATAGAACTCAACAG
This sequence comes from Chitinophagaceae bacterium, assembly GCA_031427745.1. Lineage (GTDB taxonomy): Bacteria > Bacteroidota > Bacteroidia > Chitinophagales > Chitinophagaceae > Ferruginibacter. The sequence continues at coordinate 1,812 of JANPNY010000365.1, forward strand.
AACCAGAAATTCTGTTTTTCAAAAACCCGAAATCCAATCCGATATTATTGGTGGTGGTAGTTTCCCATTTTAAATCCGGATCATACGCACCGGGTCTGGAAAAGCCATTAAATGTATTTCCAAACTGGTATTGCGCAGCATCGTTGCTTAAGACATAAACAGGCAAGTAACTATAGTTGCCAATTCCATCCTGTTGCCCGGTAATTCCCCAACCATATCTAACCTTAAGTTCACTTACTACAGAAGAAGTTCTGAATAATTCTTCCTTCAATTTCCAGGCAAGCGCTACAGCAGGAAAATAACCTACCCTGTTTGCTTCCGAAAATTTTGAACTAGCGTCTCTTCTAATGGATGCAGTAATAAGGTATTTGTTATTGATGGTAATGTTGGTTCTGCCCAGGTAAGATTCTAACCGGTTTTGTGGTTTATCTGTAATAAAACGAGGCTGTGTAAGTGGTAGAACTTTACCATCTGCGGAATAGGCTCCATAATTGTACACATCGGTTACAAAATCCTGGTAAGTATGCCCTGCCAATACATCTATCTTGGTATTGATAGACTTGATATCTTTTGCATAATACAAAGAAGTTTCCAGTATGCTGTTGTCTTTAAATTGAGCATAATGCTTAAAATTTCCTCTTGTGGTAGGCTGCACCTCTGTAACCAATTGGGGTAATGAAATGTCATCTCCTTTTCCAAAAGCATGATCTAAACCGGCATTAACAATAAAATGTAAGTCGGGTAAAAGATGCAATTTATAATCCAGTTGAATATTTCCAATGAAACGGTTTACAACAGAATTGTTATTGCGGAATTGTAA
>JANPNY010000366.1:0-3281 GCA_031427745.1 Chitinophagaceae bacterium
GCTGCGATTAATAATGTTTTGTTAACTAACTTTTTTAAAAAAAATATGCTGTTGAAAACGTAAATAAAGTGCTCACTTTATTTGCATCAGATTGTGGCAGATAATAATCGAGATATAATTGTGGTTGAAAAGAAAATTTACCAATACTGTAATCAAGATTTAAATTAAGTCCAATTGATTCCGCCGCAAAGGCACTGGTTTGCATCTTGGGCAATCTGCCTTTTTTGTTTAAAAAATTAAACAGGCGGGTGCCATTTGTATTGTGAGAAATATTGGTTTTTGAAGATCCAAAATTTATCATTAGCGTAGGAGTAAAGTTGAGGCCATCATCGTCATTTAATAAATTAGTCCATTCAAAATTATGGCCAACAGAAAGAATCATTGAAAAAGATTTAATATTAAAATTGGCACTATCGTAAAAATTTCGTTGAATATTATTTATAATAGTATCCTTTCTTTTCACTTGTTTATAGATGCCAGTTGCATAATCAAGTGCAAGCCCGGTTTCCAGCCAATATTTTTTGTAGCTAAAATAACCATAAAAATCATTTTGTATTGGTATGGCATAGCTAGAATAAAAATCCTGTACAAAATAGTGGGTATAGGCAATTCCTGTACTGAAGTCTTTATTGCCGTAATAGTCGTAACCGGGGGAAAGAGCCACCTGGCTTACACCGAAACCCTTTTCAATATCATTTAAAAAATTGGCTGAAGCATTAATGCCAAAACCAGATTTATGAAAATAACTAAGCGTTGGTGTGTAAACCATCGTACCTGTAGTAGTTTGCTTTGCATTTAAGCTTCTATTCCGCACACTAAAAAGCCTGTTACCGATGCCCACATCAATAGTTGCATAACTAATAGGGGTTGCATTTGAATGTAGTAAATCCGACAACTCTTTTAATATTGCAGCTGTATCTAGACCAGCATTTTTTTTTGTATCAGTATCCTGCGCATCAACTTTGCAAAAAATAAAAAAGAAAATAAACATTCCCAGTAAACACTTTAGCATAAGTAAATTTTATACCTCCAAAATTGCGATTGTGACTTAAAAAAAACTATATAGTTTAATTACTCAAAAAATTATATCGAACTTTAGTAAACTCATCTTTTATTCTACAGTAATAACTAAAGCACTTAACTATTTACATTAGCTAACGTTATTAAAAAGAGAAAATTGTTTTCAATACTGCATTGCATACCTGTAAATTAATGTTAAGATAACTGCTGCCACACAATCAAGAAATAAAAATCTGCGACTGATAATGTAGCCGAAAAAGTATCGCCGAAAAACCGAAGCTGATACCCAAGCAAATTTATCCACAAAAAACCCCTACATTTGCGGCCATTATTTATTAACGAGTATTGCATGAGGTGCCCTAGGGGCTGTTGATGTTAATATCTACTTATACGTTTTTAAGGGTATCGGGTAGTGAGGCAACAGGCAAATTAGCATATCATGTAAGCGAAAAAAAAATTTACATGAATGCATTTGAAGCCTTAGGCTTAAACGAAGAATTGGTACAAGCCGTTACCGCATTAGGATTTGAAACCCCTACACCGATACAGGAACAAGCCATCCCCATTTTACTTTCCGGCACTACAGATTTTGTAGGCCTTGCACAAACAGGTACTGGTAAAACAGCTGCTTTTGGTTTGCCGTTGTTAAACTTAATCAACAAGGCAGAGCGCCACCCGCAGGCATTGATTGTTTGCCCCACCAGAGAACTCTGTTTGCAAATCACCAACGATTTAGGCACTTTTACAAAATTCACCAAAGGAGTTTTTACAGAAGCAGTCTATGGCGGCGCATCCATCACAATGCAAATTCGCAACCTTAAAAAAGGTGTTCAAATTGTAATTGCAACTCCGGGTAGGTTGATTGATTTGATTGAACGCAAAGCCATCGACTTACAAAAAGTAAAATACGTTGTATTAGATGAAGCAGACGAAATGCTGAACATGGGCTTTAGAGATGATATTGATTTCGTACTTAAGAATACCATCAACAGGGAAAGTATTTGGTTGTTTAGTGCTACCATGCCACCTGCAGTACGGGCTATTTCTAAAAACTTTATGAGTAATCCAAAAGAGATTACAGTAGGTAAAAAGAACAGCGGAAACGTTAACATCGATCACCAATATATAACCGTAGCAGCCCATCACCGTTACGAAACACTGAAACGCTACATTGATTTTAACCCTGGTATGTACGGTATTATTTTTACCCGTACCAAGCTTGATGCACAGGATGTTGCTGAAAGACTGGTGCAGGAAGGATATGAAATTGAAGCGTTGCACGGGGATCTTACTCAGCAACAGCGGGACAAAGTAATGGGGCGGTTTCGTCAGAAAAAACTACAACTGTTGATTGCCACTGATGTTGCAGCAAGAGGTATCGACGTAGATGGTATTACGCATGTTATCAATTTTGAATTACCCGACGACATGGAAGTATATACACATCGTAGCGGACGTACAGCAAGGGCTGGTAAAACAGGTATCTGTATTTCTATCGTTCATAGCAGGGAATCTTTTAAGATTAAACAACTGGAACGAATGGTAAATGCACAGTTTCATAAAATGGATGCACCGAGTGGTAAAGATGTTTGCCGCAAACAGTTTTTTCATTTTATGGATAAGCTGATGCAGGCCGATGTGTCGCATGGTGATTACGAAACTTACATGGCAGACTTGATGGAAAAGTTTAAAGACATAAGCAAAGAAGAGGTTTTGCAAAGAATAGCAGCATTAGAGTTTAATCACTTTTTAAAATATTACGAACATGCCGATGACCTGAATGCAACGGGCCGCAGCAATTACAATCAGCGGGAAAGCAGCGGTGCAGGCAGAGAATCTACAGGCAGAAGCGATCGGGCTGAAAACAGCCGTAGCTCCAGGCAAAGAGACAATGGCTATGCAAGGCTCTTTATCAACCTTGGTACCAAAGATGGTTTTTATAAATCCAGTTTTTTGCAGTTCATTTTGGATGAAAGCAATCTTAACAAAGAAGTTTTGGGCAAAATAGATATGAGGGATATGAACAGCTGGATAGAAGTTGATAAAGCAGCAGCAGCCAAAATGATCAAAAGCCTGGATGGCAAAAAATACAATGGCCGCCAGGTGAGAATGAACGAGGCAGACGGTGGTTTTAAAAGAGCCGGTGAAGAAGGAAGAAGCGAAGCAAGGCCGGAAGGAAGAACTGAAGGAAGAAAGCGTATTCCAATGAGAGAGAACAGAGATTAAATTTTCAAGTATATCATTTTCTTTAATGGCCGAAA
>JANPNY010000367.1:0-9414 GCA_031427745.1 Chitinophagaceae bacterium
CCGGCCATTTTAAAAACGATTATATCAATACGGTTGAGAACAATGATATTTATGGTGTTCAGTTTGCCGCAGTATTAAAAAACATTTATGCAGTTGGGGCTGGCATTGCCCATGGGCTTGATTATGGAGATAATTTTTTAAGTGTATTAATTGCCAATAGTGCGGATGAAATGGCTGGCTTTTTAAAAAAGACCGGTATCCGGAATATTGAAGTGGGTAGTATTGATCACAAAGGCATCAACCATAATAAACAGCTACTATCAAATAGCAGTAAAACAATGGATGAAATTGAACAGCAAATAAAAAGTGGCGACCATAAAACGACCAACTATGCAGCCTCAGTTTACCTGGGCGATTTGTTGGTTACCTGCTATTCGCTTTACAGCCGCAATCGCACTTTCGGCAACATGATTGGCAAAGGTTATTCAGTAAAATCGGCCCAAATAGAAATGAGTATGGTTGCAGAAGGATACAATGCCAGTAAGTGTATGTACATCATCAATCAATCTGTAAAGGCAGAGATGCCCATTGCAGAAACGGTCTATAAAATTTTGTGGGAAGGACTGAATCCCACAGAAGGCTTTAATACGCTAGAACAGGAATTGGTATAGTGCTATCTTATACTTAAAAAAATAAATCAGCAGCAATACCATCCGCCAATAACTTGCCTTCGTTGGTTAAAATGTAAGCATCCCCCTTTTTAGATAACTTATTTGTAGCTATCCATTTTAATGAGGCACTTTCTATTTGCTCACTAAAATTGCCGGCAAATTGCCTGGCTACAAAGGCAACATCCAACCCTTCCATCGTTCGCAAAGAAGTCATGATGTATTCATTAAGTTGTTGGGTTGGTGTTAGTATTTCAGCTTCACATGGTATAATATCATTTTGAATAGATTGAATGTATTGGGCATTATTGGCAATATTCCATTGCCGTTTTTTCCCGTCAAAAGAATGTGCAGAGGGACCGAAGCCATAATATTTTTTCCCCTGCCAGTAACTGCTGTTGTGCCGGCTGCGGTTACCGGGCAATGCAAAATTGCTGATTTCATAATGCTCATATCCTGCTTTCTCCATCCATTGCATCAACAGTAAAAACTGTTCTGCCTGCTTATCAGCATCCACAGCTGCTTTTTTATGCAACCGTATCATTTTATCCAGTGGCGTTTTTGGCTCTATAGTTAGGGCATAAGCTGCAATATGCGGTATCTTTTTTTCAATTGCAATGGATACATTTCTTTCCCATTCTTTATTGCTGAGTAACGGAGATCCATAAATTAAATCAATAGAAAAATTATCAAACCCCGATGCCCTTATTTCGTCAATACAGTTAATAGATTCAGCGGCGGTATGTGCCCTGTTCATCCACACCAACTCTTCGTCGACAAATGATTGAATGCCTACGCTCAATCGGTTAATACCAATACTTCTCCATTCGGCAAGTGCAGCAGAATTAATGTCATCGGGATTTGCCTCCAGCGTAATTTCTGCATCGGCTGCTATCATAAATTTTTGGCGTAAGGCAGCAAAAATGTTAACAAGATCGGCCATGGCTATAATACTGGGGGTTCCTCCTCCCAGGTAAACCGTCTGTATAATATTGTCTGCCGCGTCGGTATCCGCAGTAAAAAAAGGCGTGAGCTGTATCTCCTTTATGAGGGCAGCAATTAGTGGGTCTTTAAACTGCAGGGAGGTGGCAAAATGAAAATTGCAATAGTGACAAGCCTGCTTGCAAAATGGTATATGAATATAAATGCCAGACAAAGATTTTTGATTTACAATTATTGACTTTAGATTTGAAAACAGTAATGGCAAACATAGCAAATACTTATTGCAAAAATATTTTTACCACAATTGTTGTTGTCGTTGGTTTTATGTCAACTGCAATTTGCCAGCCTACCCCGGTAGGTGATTACAAACTAAACATTAAAGTGGTTGATAAAGACAGTTTGTTTAATAAAAATTCACTTGGTTTACAAACAGGCTTTGTTAACATGCCGCAATGTGCTGCATATATAAACCAGCTTACCACGTTACTAAATACAAAGGGCTATATGGCTGCCTCAGTTGATAAAACGGTGTTTGATACAAACGCTGCTAACATAACATTATACCTGGGGCTACAGCAACAATGGGTAACGTTAAATACGGATAGTGTTGAAAAAAATGCACTTGACGAGAGTGGCTATTTTGCCAGAAAATTTTTAAACAAGCCGGTAGATTTTAAACAGGCAGCCATTTTAAAAGAACGCCTGCTTGGGTATTATGAAAAAAACGGCTATCCTTTTGCGGCAGTATATTTCGATGATTACCGTATCGATTCCAACACTATACAGGCTGCACTAAAAGTAAACAAAGGGCCTGTCTACCATTTAGACAGCATCAGGGTTTATGGTAAAATAAAAATATCGAATTCTTTTTTGCAACGTTACCTGGGCATACCCAATGGCAGTCTTTACAACAGGGAAAAGCTGGAACTGGTAGATAAACGGTTGCTGGAACTTCCCTATCTGCAGGAGCAGCAATCATCGGATATAACCATGCTGGGGACAGGTTCTATTTTAAACCTTTACCTGCAGCCAAAACGAAGCAGCCAGGTAAATTTTTTAATCGGTTTTTTACCGGCCAATAATCAAACCAATCAATTACAATTAACGGGAGATGTAAACCTTAATTTAAAAAACTCACTCGGCAGTGGCGAAACCATTTTATTAAACTGGCAGCAGCTGCAATTGCAGTCGCCCAGGCTCAACATCGGGTACCAGCAGCCTTATATTTTTAAATCGCCCTTTGGGCTGGATTTTTCATTTGAGTTATTTAAAAAAGACTCAACCTTTTTACAACTCAATGCACAGTTTGGTATTCAATATTTATTTGCAGGCAACCAATCGGGCAAACTGTTTTTTCAGCAACAAAGTACCAGTTTGCTGGGTGCCGGAGTGGATACAAACCAGGTGAAATTAAATAAGAAATTACCGGCTAATATTGATGTAAAAGCCACTAATATTGGAATTGATTACGAATGGAATAAAACTAACTATCGGTTTAACCCACAAAGCGGAAACGAAATTAAAATACTTGCCAGCGCAGGCTTAAAAACTATCTCTAAAAATAATGACATCCTAAGCCTTAAGAACAATGAGTTTAACTATGGCAGCTTATACGATTCTATTAAATTAAAAACGTACCAGCTAAGAATAAAAATAAATGCGACCCACTATTTTCCTGTTGGCAAAGCAGTTACTTTAAAAACACAGCTAAATGCGGGTATTTACAGCAGTCAAACTATTTTTAAAAATGATCTTTTTCAAATTGGTGGCTATAAAATATTAAGGGGCTTTGATGAAGAAAGTATTTTTGCCACAAGGTATGCAGTATTCACCGCCGAACTCAGATACCTGGCAGGGCAGAATTCTTATTTATTTGCTTTCACAGATGGTGGCGGGGTAAAAACAAACTACCAATCTGTTAATAAGAACAATACTTTTATCAGTACCGGCATAGGGATGGTTTTTGAAACTAAACTGGGACTGCTTAATATGAGTTTTGCAATTGGTAAAAGAGATGACGTTCCTTTTGATTTGCGTCGGGCAGCAAAAATTCATTTTGGCTACATCAACTATTTCTAATTAAAATCAATTTAATTTTGTACCTAAACTACTTTTTTTGAAACAGGTACTATTCCTTTTGCTCAACATTATATTTCCTGTTGTATTGTATTCACAAATAACCAACGATTCAAACAAAGTAAAAACCGTCGCAGCACAAGCCCAGTTGCCCGGAGATTCAAATTCAGTTAAGCTTTCAACAGTGACTTCTCCAGTAACAACAAAAGATTCTGTATCCCTTAAGCCTTTTGTAAAACCAGGCCCGGCAGCAATATATCAACAAACGATGGAGCAATTATTGAAGAAAAATATTTTTTTAATCTCCAATGCAACCCCTGTTGCAACCGCCTATCAGGAAAGAAAACCTTCACAAACGGAACTTAAATTTTACATACTGCTAGGCACAATATTATTTCTTTCTTTTCTACGTTTTTTTTATGCCCGCTACTTCAACAATCTTTTCAGAGTCTTTTTTAATACCTCACTCCGCCAGGGCCAGCTTACAGATCAGCTATTACAGGCAAAGCTTGCTTCCATGCTTTTTAATCTTTTTTTTGCTGTTACAGGCGGTCTATATATTTATTTTCTTTTAAGCTATCACGGTTGGATTTCCGGTGAAAACAACCTGTTAGCCTTGAGCATGTGTGTCGGGATTCTGGCCCTCATTTATTTTATTAAATTTCTCACCCTTAAGTTTACAGGGTGGCTAACTGGTTATAAAGATGTGGCCGACACCTATCTTTTTATCATTTTTTTAATCAACAAAATATTGAGCATTCTTTTAGTTCCGTTTATTGTAGTATTAGCTTTTTCATTGCCCGTAATTAAAAGTATTGCAGCTATTATTTCTTTACTAATGATTGCATTGTTGTTCTTATTAAGATTTTTAAGGTCGTACGGGTTATTAAAACACCAGATAAAAGTTGGGTGGTTTCATTTTTTGCTGTTTATTATCGGAATAGAAGTACTCCCCATTTTACTCATATACAAAGGGTTGGTAGTATTGTTAAATAAAAACCTATAACTTTGTTAATAGATTATAGCCTATAGCCAACATGGTATAACATGATGATAAAAAAAAGAATCAAGCAGATCCATGATTAAAAAAGTACTCATCACCCAACCTAAACCGGAAGGAGAAAAATCACCCTATTTCGATTTGGCTAAAAAGCACAACGTCGAATTACACTTTCATCCTTTTATTATTGTAGACGGTATACCGGCAAAAGAATTCAGAAAGCAAAAAATTGAAATTCACAATTTTACTGCGGTAATATTTACCAGCCGTAATGCTATAGACCACTTCTTTAGAACCTGTGATGAAATGAAACTTAATATCTCCCAGGACACTAAATACTTTTGTATTACAGAGTCTGTTGCATTATACCTTCAAAAATTTATTTTGTATCGCAAACGCAAAGTTTTTTATAGTGCAGATGGCACCAATAAAAGCTTGTTTGATGTTATCAACAAACATAAAGACAACGAAAAGTTTTTATACCCCTGTTCCCAGTCGTTTGATAGCGAAATTACTAACTGGTTAAAGGAGCATCATTGTGAATATGCCACACCTGAATTGTACAAAATTATTAGTAACGATGTCAAAGACATCATTGCACAAAAGTTCGACGTCATTTGTTTTTTTACACCAGGAGGCGTTAAAAGCCTGATAGAAAATTTTCCAGCATACAAACAAAACGGAACAAAAATTGGCACGTTTGGAGCCAATACCACTAAGGCCGCTGAAGATGCCGGATTAACTTTAGACATTAAGGCACCGCAGCCAATGGCGCCTAGTATGGTTAGTGCATTGGAAATTTTTTTAACGGCACAGAAAAAGAAATAACCGCTTTCATCTACCATAAAACTTAAACAGCCTTGCAGCTTGTTGGTACTTTTATAGAAAGTACTGCTACGGCTAATCACCCTTTTTACCTCCTGAAATTTAAAATACATGCTGCATAAATTTTCAGCCTGATAATTAACATTATTTTACCCATCATTTTTGCTACCCATAGCTTTTGATATACAACTTGCAGGTGTTGGCATAATTATGGCGAACAACAATGCAAAACATTTACTTTTGTCTTAAACCACTTATTACATGTTTGATATCTTATTACAGTCGGATACACTTACAAAATCAGTTGAAACCACAGCACAGGTAGAATCTGTATGGAGTCTGCTTAGTAAGGGCGGACCTTTAATGATTCCATTGGGAATATTATTTGCCCTGGCCGTTTTCTTTTTTATTGAGCGTTTACTTGCTGTAAAAAAAGCCAGTAAAATAGAAGCGAATTTTATGAATATCATTCGTGACCATATTGTAAATGGTAATGTAACTGCGGCAAGAAGTTTAGCTAAAAATACCGATAACCCGGTAGCAAGAATGATTGATAAAGGTTTGCAACGCATTGGCAAACCCATTGACGCCATTGAAAAAAGTATGGATAATGTAGGCAAGCTGGAGATGTACAAAATGGAAAAAAATCTCTCCATTCTATCCGTCATTTCCCGAATTGCACCTTTGTTTGGTTTTGTGGGTACTATTGTAGGATTGGTATTGTTATTAAAACAATTTGCAACCATTAGCAACCCATCTGTAAGCCAGATTGCGGATGCGATGTACATCAAGCTCATCACTTCTGCAAGTGGCCTTATCATTGGTATGCTAGCCTACCTCGGCTATAGCTATCTTGATACACAGATTAACAGAACAGCCAATAGCATGGAAGGCGCCAGCAGCGAATTCATTGATATTTTACAAGAACCAACTAAGTAGTTATTCCATCCCCTTTAAAAAGAGAAAGGCATTATAAAATCAGAAACCTTAAAAATAGTAACCCCATTGGAACGGGGTAAATCTTTACAAATGGGATTAAGAAGAAATAAATTAAGACAAAGTCATGATGAAGTGGACACCGGGCCACTCAATGATATTTTATTTATACTATTGATGTTCTTTTTAATGATATCTACCCTGGCTAACCCTAATGTAATTAAAATGAGTGTGCCTAAGGCAAAGAGCGACACTAAAACAAAACAAAGTGTAGTTGTCAGTGTTGATAAAGATAAAAATATTTATATCGGTGCTAAAAAAGTCATTCCGGATTCTTTGGAATCTGCATTGCGCAAATACATTCATGAAGGCGATAGCATTAAACCGGCGGTTGTAATTAATGCAGACTCCAGCGCACAATGGGGAGAAGTGGTAAGAGTAATGAAAGCAGCCAGAAGATTAGGCGCCACTACCTCAGCAACTGTCAGCGGCAATGAGTAAGCTTTAGCATTCTCTCTTTTTCAAAAATATCTTTTTTAGTTTCCACATCATACTTGTATCCTGCAAATAGTTCAGCCGTTTGTGCGGCATAGTTTTCATGCACCTCAACGTAAATGCTGCCGTCTTTTTTTAAGTTTGACTTTCCAAATAAAGCAATCTTTTCATAAAACAACAAAGGCTTATTATCCGGCACAAACAAAGCTGAGTGCGGCTCGTAGGCGATTACGTTTTTATCCAACTGCTCCTTTTCACTGATGGGAATGTAGGGTGGATTGCTTACAATAAAATCAAAGCAAGGCAGTGTTCCCCACAATTGTTCATTTAAAAAATCAAGTTGAAAAAAATTAATTTCAACCTTGTTGGTAATTGCATTTTCTTTTGCAATGGCAAGTGCACCTGCACTAAAATCGATGGCAGTAACTGTTGAGGCAGGCAGCATCTTTTTAAGTGCAACTGCTATGCAACCACTCCCTGTGCCAATATCAAGTATGGAGGCTGATGAAGGAAATATTGCCTTTTTTTTATAATCATCTAATAGCCAATTTACCAGTTCCTCTGTTTCCGGCCTTGGTATCAACACCTGGTGGTTTACTTTAAAAAACATCTTACAAAACCATGCTTCACCCAACACATATTGTACGGGTGTATGTTGTAGCAGTTGTTGTAATGCTTCGTTAAGTTTATCAGCAATATAAATCTCCGGCTCCAATGCCTGTTGCTTGATTAAATCAATCTTTTTTATCCCTGCAATTTTCTCAAATACCCAACTTGTAATTACACTTGCCTCCGCCATATTATAGATGGCTTGCAACTGCTCCAAAAAACTTCTATACAACTTATGGTAAGTCATCGTGGCAAACTTAGTTTATTTTTTACCCGATTGCTTTGCGATGCTTAATTTTGAAGCTTGTCAAACCATGAATTATATATGCAACGTTGCCTTCAACTGGCTCTATCAGGAGCAGGCAAGGTTGCACCAAACCCAATGGTAGGTGCGGTGTTGCTATATAACGGCAGCATTATCGGAGAGGGCTATCACCAACAATTTGGAGAGGCTCATGCAGAAGTAAACTGTATCAAAAGTGTAAGTGAACAAAACAAAGCGCTCATCTCAAAAAGTACCTTGTACGTATCGTTGGAACCCTGTGCACATTTTGGAAAAACACCGCCTTGTGCCGAATTTATAGTTACCCAAAAAATTCCAAGGGTGGTAATTGGCTGCAGGGACAGTTATAAAGAAGTGGATGGCAAAGGCATCGCAAAACTACTGGCAGCAGGTATAGAAGTTATCACCGGCATTTTAGAAGCCGAAGCAAAAGAAATTAATAAACGCTTTTTTACTTTTCATCAATTGGCAAGACCTTATATTATTTTAAAATGGGCACAAAGCAATGATCACAAAATTGCCCATGCTGATTTTTCGAGCGTAATGATAAGTGGAGATATTACCAACCGGCTGGTGCATAAATGGCGAAGCGAAGAAGCAGCTATTATGATAGGCACCAACACAGCACTGCATGATAACCCCATGCTTAACACCCGTCTTTGGCCAGGCAAAAATCCTATAAGAGTGGTGATTGATAAAAATTTACAACTCAATGCTTCCAGCAATCTGTTATTGCAGGGTAAAGGCTCAACCATCATTTTTAATAATAAAAAGGATGAAGAAATAGATGGGGTCATTTACAAAAAAATAGATCCTTCACACGCAGCCTTACCACAAATTTTGCAACAACTCTATAGTCAAAATATCAACAGTGTGTTGGTAGAAGGTGGAGCAAAATTATTGCAATCATTTATTGATGCCGGTGTTTGGGACGAAGTCAGGGTAATTACCAATGAGCAATTAACTATTGGTGATGGTATTGCTGCGCCGGTATTAAAAAATGAAGCCTTGATTAAAACCGCAAAACCCGGCACTGATCTAATACAATATTTTAAACCATTATCAACCCAGTTAAGCCATTGAGCACTTCAATAAACAAATCTGTTTACTATACCATTGAAAAGCCCGCTGTGGGCGAATTTAAAGACAGGGGCAGCAAGTTTATTGCGTATGCTTACCCTATAACATCCGTTGAAGCATTTAAGAAACACCTGGCCGATTTAAAGAAAGAAAATCCAAAAGCAGCACACCATTGTTTTGCTTACCGGATAGGGATTGATGGAAATAATTTTAGGGTAAATGATGATGGTGAACCAGCGGGAACTGCCGGCAAGCCCATACTTGGCCAACTGGATAGTAAAGACCTAACCAATACTGCAGTAATTGTAGTAAGGTATTTTGGTGGAACTTTGCTTGGTGTACCAGGCTTAATCAATGCCTATAAAATGGCCACCATGCTGGCATTACAGTTAACGCCTATTCTTCAAAAACAAGTAGAAGTAAACTACCAGGTGCACTGCGATTATACCAATATGAATGAAGTACACAACATCATTAAACAATACAACTGTACCACCATAAAGCAGGAACAGCAATTGTTTTGTAGCATTACCGTTGGCATACCCATCAACCGACAGGAG
>JANPNY010000368.1:0-3343 GCA_031427745.1 Chitinophagaceae bacterium
TATCGTTTTTGGGAGCTACCGGCAAGGCGTTGGATTAACCAAAAAGCTTCCTAAAACGCAATATATTTTTTAATGGAATGATAGGTTGAAAATCTGTGTGAGAAGCTAAAGCAATGTTCATAGTAATGGCCGCCGTTAAGTATTAAAAATAATGGGTTTATCGATAAGCGAAAATGAACGTTTGCTACCAACGATTTTAAAAAAAATTAGTAAGGACACAAATCTTTTCCCAACAGATACCCGTTTATTAAATACTTGCTTGGTTATAAAAGAATGGTCAATGTATGGAGCTACCAAATAAGGGAGGGGCGGTAGAAATACTATCTTATAAAAATTATTTTAATTTTATTTAGTCATGCTTTTTAATCTATCATTTTTTACTCAAACGCCAGGATATGAAATACTTTATTTGTATGATCATTGCAATAATTCCCTTGTTGCATAATGGCCTTTCACAACGCAAGTCCTCAAAAAGCAAAACCAGGTTTGGTGTAAAAGCCGGGTACAATTACATCAACTCAACCGATATACCATCTATAGCAGTTAGTAATGCAAACGGATTTCACGCAGGAATATTTTTTTCAGGTGAGGAGGATAATATAAAGGCAAGCAGTGATTTTCTTTTTTCAAAACAAGGCTACAAATATAAAAGCGGCAGAGTGGACATGAATTATTTAACTACAACTGAAACTGCAGATTTTTTTGTTGTAGAAGATATATTTAAATTACAAGTTGGGCTCCAAATTGGTTATTTGCTTTCAGCAGAAGCTGACAGCAGTGGTACTTCTTTTAACACCTCAACTAAAAAGGCAACGGATTATTTTAACCGCTTTGCATTTGGCATAGCTGGCGGGGCAGAATATATTAGTGAGTCAGGATTATCAATAGGGATGCGGTATACAGTTGGCATAAATAATATCCTGAAAAAATACGAAACTAACAGTCCTGTGCCTGCCTTTCTGCCTGCTTCGTCTGATGCCAGCATAAAAAGCAATGTATTTCAGTTATATGCTGGGTTCAGGTTTTAGTTGCATTTTTTTGCACCTGTTTTTCCATTCTATCTACCATCTACCAAACGTACCTCCTACATAAAATACATATCTGTTTTCAGCAACTTCGTACGCAATCAGTAAACAAAATCTTAAAAATTTTTGATCACCAGTACCTGATACCTGTTATTAAGTTCGTCGAGTTGCCGACCACTTTTTATTGCTAGTCAGCCATCGCCGAAACCCACCCCCCCTCGTTATTTCAAATATTTCCCAAACCATTTAATATAACGATCAAAGCGATCTACCTGGTAAGATGGTTTGCTGATGCCATGAAACTGCCCCGGATAAATAATTAATTGAGTCGGTACGCCCAACGAGCGTAAGGCCTGGTACATTTGTTCTGACCCTACTGTTGGTACATTAAAATCTTTTTCACTGGCCATAAACATGGTAGGTGTTTTTATCTTATCGGCATTAAAAAACGGATAAGATAGATCCATCCATTTCTTTGGATTTTTCCAAGGCTGCCCCAATTCTGTTTCGTATTGAGTTACATACTGATCTACACCGTACATACTAAGTTGCAAAGAACTTCCTGCACCACTTGCTGCTGCTTTAAATCTGGTGTCGCTGGCAATGCTGTAGTTGGTGAGGATGCCGCCATAACTCCATCCGCCAATGCCGATATTTTTTTCATCAGCAATGCCCTTTTGTACCAGGTAGTCTGCTGCACCCAAAATATCCATCACTTCTTTATTACCCCAATCGGCATAAATAGCTTTTGTAAATTCAACTCCTCTGCCGCTGCTGCCACGATAATTAACACCAGCTACGGCATAGCCTGCTGCCGCCAACATCTGCCTCGACAAATCAAATCCATAGTCATCCTGCCCAACCGGCCCACCATGAATAAACAAAATAAGCGGTAATTTTTTATTGACATCAGCATTGGCCGGCCTGTATAAAATTCCCGACACTTTAGTACCGTCCTTACTGGTAGATTCAAACCCTTCCACCTTAGCAAACTGAATTTTGTTTATGAAAGAATCCTGAACATGAGTTAACTGTCGAGGTTGATTATTTTCAATACTGTAGATTTCAGCAGGCTTCTGGGGTTCCGCCATAATAGTTACCAATGCGCTGCTTGCTACATTAGCAGCGATTGCTGAAAAGCTTCGCTCACCGCCTGCCACCATTGTAATGGTATTGGCAGCAATATCAATTCTGCCAACATAATCTTTCCGGTCATCAGCCACTACACACAAAATACTTTTACCATCTTTCGACCATTCCATTTCATCAATGTTGCGGTTTACAGAGGCGCCTAATAAACGGGTGTTGCCATCAGCAAGCGTGACCAATGCAATGCCATTTTGCCCATACATAGTAAAATTCTGATCGCTGGAAGAACGGGTGTAAGCAATGGTTTTCCCATCAGGACTCCACTTGGGATTTTTATCGCCACCAGCCCAGGTTGTTAACTGTTTTAATGCAGCTCCTTTGGTTGCATCCATCAGCCAGATGTCCGTATTGTCGTTTCTGTCCGGTTCTGCTGTGCGGTTGCTAGCAAACGCTATTTGTTTACCATCAGGGCTCCAGGCAGGTGAGGTTTCATCAAAATTCCCTTTGGTGAGTGTGTCTGTTTTTTTGCTGCTGATGTCGAACAGATACAAGTGCGTATACCGGTTTTCTATCCATCCTCCAATATCCTGTTTAAAGTGATACCGGTCCATCACATAAGGTAACCGTGTTTTTGTTTTAGCCGTATCAGAAAAATCCTGGTCAAGAATGGACATGGCAATTTTTTTTCCATCCGGGCTCCAGGCATAATCAATCAAATCGCCTTTAATATTATTAAGAATTTTTCCCTCTCCTCCCCGTACATCCATCAGCCATTTTTGCGCTTGATTTTGTGAATTTCTTGCAGATACAAACGACAGGTATTTACCATCCGGACTCCATCGTGGACTTGATTCGCCTTCTCCGCTGCTGGTAAGTTGTACAGATGCTGCTTTATCATCAAGGCTTACCATCCATATATCGGTGTTGTGTGAATCCTTTGCTGTATCAACACTGCTCACCGTGTAAGCTACCCACTTACCATCAGGAGAAATTTGTGGATCACCCACATTTTTTAACAGGTAAACATCCGTTGGCACCAGGTGTCCTTTTGTGGGCGTCTGTCCGTTTGTAGTAGATAAAAAAGCAACAAGGCACAGCGTTGAAAAGATAATTCTCATATAAATTAGTTTTTTTAAACAGTTTTTAAAAATAGACCTTTGATTGTAATAAAAAATCAATCGTTTAAAAGATTTAGAAAAAAAGAAAGTTAAACGAATATAGTATTTGTC
>JANPNY010000369.1:0-2627 GCA_031427745.1 Chitinophagaceae bacterium
TAAAATAGTCATAAATAAATTTTAGGCTATGGCACCAATTCGCAACATTTTTATTTCAATCTGCTTATTACTTTCCGTTAGTGCAAATTGTCAAACTGTTTATTACCCTGCAAAGGCATCAAAACTAC
The DNA here is from genome assembly GCA_031427745.1 of Chitinophagaceae bacterium. Taxonomy (GTDB): domain Bacteria; phylum Bacteroidota; class Bacteroidia; order Chitinophagales; family Chitinophagaceae; genus Ferruginibacter. The sequence goes on from JANPNY010000369.1 coordinate 129, forward strand.
TGCAGAGTTCTGCAAATGACATGGCAATGCTTTTGCAAAAAGCTATAAAGGGCAGCAGTTTTACCGCACTGCCTTATACTACTTTACCTGCTACCGGTATTGTATTAATCTATGATTCAACCGGTACAGGCAACCAGTTTTGTAAAGTAAAAGGAAATGGCAATGGCTTTATTTCCTTTTCTGCTCCGCAGGATAATGGCCTAAACTTTGGTATTTACCAATATCTTCAACAGGTAGGATTTCGTTTTTACCAGCCTGGCAGCATTTGGGAAATAATTCCTGTGCTTTCTTCTCCTTTCAAGAATATAGACACAACCTACACCTGCCAATACAAATACAAAAACTGGTTTATTAGTGGCGGGCACAATGCCTGGGCTATGGATAATGACAATAGCTATTATTGGGAAACCTATTTTGGAGAAAACGGTCACCAGTGGTCATTGTATCAGCGAAGAAATAATATGACTGGTGCTTACAGATTTAGCGGCCACAGGGATGATATAATGACGGCGGACTACTTAACCCAATTAAAAAACAATCCCTGTTATGTTGGTCCGTATAATAATTCAAGAGTGGCAACACTACAATCGGTGCCGGATGTAAATAATGCCGCTGCCATGCAACTATGGGGAAACGGTATTGAACAAAAATTTTCAGCTTATAAAAACACCATCTTCAATAACAAGGATATTTATGCTGATTATTTTAGAAATTTCAACTACAACAATGAATATGTAGGGATAGAAGTTCCGGATGGTGCACATTGGGCCAATACAATAGACAACAATGGTTGCGGAACAAAATTGCTGTTAAAAGCCAGCGACCAACATTTTACGTTGGCCAATTTTATAACTACTTCCATCAATAATAAATACCCTGATAAAAAGTTTCAGTTATACGCCTACGATAGTCATGCAGATATTCCTTCAGCAAATATTGGCATCAACAGTGCTATTGATGTGCAGGTAGTATCTACCGCATTTCAAAATGAAAGCAGTGCAAAAGGGCTGCTAAACCGATGGTATGGCAAATCAACCCATATTTCAGAATACCATTACCTCAACCTCCCCCAGTGGAGTGGCGAAACTCCGTCTTTTTACCTGCAGGAATTAAAAACTACGTTACAAAGGCTAAAAGAAAAAAAGAGCCAGGGCATTGTTTGGGAAGCATCGCCGGCCAAATTTGCAAGCTTGCCTTTTTTGCTCGCCGCCAATACACAATTAAAAGATGGCATTTTGATAGACAGCACCCTGCATGAATTTTGTTTCAATCTTTTTGGAAATGGAGCGGCTTCTATCTATAAACTGCTGCAATTGTGGAGTGATGATAAAACAGTGACCGTATCAAATGGTATTCAGGATAACAAATACAAAATGTCCATTTATCTGCAGTTGGTGAATGAGGCTGATAATCTTACAAAAAATGACCCCGCCATTATTAAACAGCGGTTGAATGAATTAAAAGCGTATCTCCATTACATGGTATTGTTTTACGACTGGGCTTTTGATCAGCGTTCGTATACACTCAAAGCCGGCAAAGCAGCAACACTTGCTTTATATCTTGCAAAAATTAACCGGCTGCAGGTTGTAAACAGTTTTTATCTTATCAATGATATTGTAAATAAATACCAGCCAACAGATAGCATTTACATAAGGTATAACACCAGCAATGGTACAGCTTATCAAAACGGTAAATTACCCCTCATAACAAACGAAGAAATCAATACCTATTTTGTAAATGACTTGCAAACCGCACATGGTTTAATCAACCAGTTCTCTTTTAAAGATGTTGCAGCAATGAAGGCAGATTTTGATAAAAGCAACCTTGCTCCTTTAGAAAAAATAGATGTTTTCATTAACTATACCTATGGAAAAGACTACGCCAGCAGAAGTGAAATAGACATCAGGGCAGACAAAGCCGGTAGTTTTCAAATTAAGTACAGCCCTCAATTTGGCTTACCGCAAATGGGTTATATAAATTTTACAGTGGAGGCTACAGATAAAACAACGGGCATCCTTAAAGATTTTTCTTTAAAGAGAAAGGGAACAGCCGGCATATTGTACGTTGCGCTCCCTGCTGCCGGAACTTATAAACTTACCGTTACTACTAAATATAAATCGGCAGTAGCGCTTACTATCATTACTAACGGAAACTACTTTTACCGCAATGGTCCTTTTTTGGGTAATACTTTCGAAAACTATCGAAGCAATTTACTAAGTCTGCCTGGCTATTTTCATGTACCATCAGGACTTAAAAAAGTGTACTTCAGTATAAATAACAGTAATCCCGGAGGCATGGGTTACGCAACAGCAGCAGCAATTAACGCAGCTTTTTTATTTAAAGATAATAACAACAACCCTGTAACGGCAAAGCTGATAAACAGCAGCGATTCAGCACTGTTTTATTTAGAGGTGCCCAGGGGCAATGACGGGTATTTTTGGAAGGCATTTAAAATGGAACAATACCGTTTATGCTTTTCCAACATCAGCAATGTACAAT
>JANPNY010000370.1:0-2749 GCA_031427745.1 Chitinophagaceae bacterium
GCCATCCATTTTTCATAAATGGTAATGCCATCAAAACTGTACAGGCCTGTTTCAATAGCAATTTGTGCGTCGCCGGTCCAGCCATTTTTTTCCCGCTGCGGACAATCGGTAGGATAGCCGAATAAATTGGAGAGATAAGAATTATTGGTAGCCTTCCAGATTTTATCAATCGTTGGGTTAGATGAACCGATGCTGCCAACAGCAGGCACATCGCTGTGCATAAAATAACCGGTGATGCTTTCTTTTATCAAGGCAACCGGTTTAGTTGCAGTAACCTCTATATACTGAAAACCTTTGTAGTTGAATGCAGGCATAAATACTTCTGCTGCTCCCGTGCCTTTTAAAGTAAAAATATCTGTTTGAAAAGGATCGAGGTTATCCGTTGGGCGGTAATGCACATCAATATTCGACAGATCTACATGGCCATTGGCATATAGTCTTTCACCATGTTTTAAATGGAGAACTGTACCCTCTGCCCCGGTTACTTTAATCCGGCTTACACCGGCAATATTACGGCCAAGGTTGAATACATAATTCATGTCATTAATTCTCTTCATTGAAGCAACCGCCACTTCTTCCACATTCCGGATGGGATGCAATACCTGTGCAACGATATTTGCAGAAGGAGCCGCCGCATAGTCTACATTTCGCCAGGCCGAATCATTGAAAAAAGCTTCGTTCCAATGTGGAATTTCCAGCCTTGCATCATAATGTTCGGCTGTATAAATGCTGTTGAAGATAATGGGGCTCAGCGCTGTCTTCCAGTCTTTGCCGGTAGTGATTGTTTCTACAGAACCATCATCGTACGTGATGCGAATGTCCATGCAGAAAGCAGGTCTCGCCCGCCATGGCGCCTCATGAAAATACCATACGGCCGTTGACTGGTGGTTAAACCAGCCATTACCCAATAAAACACCCACGGCATTTTTGCCGGACTGTAATTGTGCAGTAATATCATGCGTAACATAAAGGGTTCGCCGGTCAAATCGGGTGTACATTGGATCGAGCCGTTGGCTGCCAATTTTTTCTCCGTTGATGTATAATTCGTACAAGCCAGCCACGGCAATATACGCCCTTGCCATTACTACCTTTTTTGCAGTGGTGAAAGATTTTCTATAATACGGAGCAGGCTTCAGGTTGATATCCCGGGTATCATTGATCCAGGCTCCCCGCCAGTTTTTCATTTCCATCAGGGCGGTTTCAAAAATGGCTGTTTTGCCCATGGCTGCTACGCCGTTTTTATCCCAGGTTTTTACTGTCCAGAAGTATTTGGTAAATGGCTGCAGCGCCCGGCCATTAAAACTTACCAACTGTTTTGCTCCGGCGATTTTTGCAGTTTGCCAAACGTTTCCCTTTGCCTTGCTTACCTCTATTGAATCGGTACCAACAAATACCTGGTAAGCGGTTTGCCTGGCTCCGCTGCGATTATCCTGCAACTGCCAGGTTAATCTTGGATGCGGCGCATCAATACCCAACGGGTTTTGCAGGTATTCGCAGGCCAGTTTTACGGGCTCACAGGGCGGCTGTGCATAGGCAGCGGCCAAGGGGAATAACATTGCAATAAATAAAGTAGAAACTGACCATTTTTTAACCGGAAGAAACTGCATTGATTGGTGGAACATTAATTTGTAAAAGAAGAATTGTGCGTTGTGATTGAAATCATTTTTTAAGCCGGGATTGTACAACTAAAATAGTTCTTTTTATTCTAAGCAGCGTTGGCGGGTGCATTTATAATTGTCGCAGCGGATTAAAGGGTTGCCAACCTTCATAAAGAAATTTACAAGTTAAAAAGAACTTTTAAAAGGTTGGCAACCCTTGCGGCATTTTTAAATGCACCCGCGTCGGCAGTTCCTACAATGAGTGCATGCGGTGGCAAATTAAATGTCGGCTTTTATGAAGCCCGTTTAACAGGCTGTAATAGCCACTCCGCATCAGGCAACAGAAACCGTCCGGTGTCTGCATTGTTACTACTGCAATGAATTAAACAAACTCACAATGATTTAAAATAAAAGGATGACTGGTTATAACTTTTCTATTTTTTAATTACACAGATTTGTGAAAGAGACATAGGGCTGGGGGGCTGCGCCAGTGTGGGCGTAACAGCGCTAACCAACTAATAATTATTCAGGTTTACCAACTGGTTTTTAATGGCATAAATTACAAGCCCAATCCTTGTTTTAATTTTAAGTTTTAAAAAAAGGTTATCCCGGTAGCCATCAACCGTACGGGGGCTAATATTCATCTTATCCGCTATTTCTTTATAGCTTAAATCGGTACAGAGTAATTGTAAAAATTCTGCTTCTCTATCTGTCAAAATAGTAGAAGTATTTTTTTCATCGCTTGTGTTTTCCATTTTATTGATGGCGTTTATCAACCTGCCACTTACCAGTTCAGAATAATAAAACCCTTTGTTTAGCAGGGAGTTGATAGCAGTCAGTAATTCTGTAGGCTCGCAGTCTTTTAAAATATATCCTTTGGCGCCGGCTTGTAACATGCGAATAACTGCAGCTTCATTGTCGTACATGCTTAAAGCCAGTACTTTTACCTGCGGGTGATATTTTTTTAGCCATCTTGTTGTTTCATAGCCATCCATATGAGGCATATTTATATCCATCAGTACAATATCCGGCAACCGCAACGGGTTTATTTTTTTTATAAAATCCATGCCATTATCTGCTTCAAACAATACGGTATATCCATGAGATTGTACCAGGCTTGCAAGGCCATTACGAAGTAAAATATGATCATC
>JANPNY010000371.1:0-4946 GCA_031427745.1 Chitinophagaceae bacterium
CCATAATATCACCTCCGCCATTAACTAACTTATCAACCATATCTTTAACATTTTTAGGATTTTTTTTATAACTGAGAAATCAATTTTTTGCGGAACAAACCCGAGTTCTGAAAGAATTACATTAACTGAACATGTTTTACCAATACCATGAGAACCAGTAATAAGTAAACAACTATTAAATTCAGATTTTTTTGCCTTTTTAGATGTATATGTTAACATTAATTCTGTTTCACGATCAATATCAGCATCATCAATAACATCAATGTTGTCAATAATATCTTCCACATCAGGTTCATCAACTATAGGTTCTGTATCGAGTTTGTTTTTTGTTTTTGATTTATTTTTTTTATTTTTTTTAGCTAATTTAGCTTTTTTAGCAACATCTGTATATGTTTTGAGCCAATCAACAATAGTGCGAACACCTTTAGAATTACCAACAATTTCAGATAAATTAGTTTTGGTTCTTTCACCAAAGGAATTCTATCGAGTTCGGCAACATTGAATCTCTTTTGCGGTTTAGCTATATTTTAAATTATTGAAATAAATCAATCTACTACAATTGCAACAAAAATCTTCTTTTTACCGGCCACTTTCAATTGGCAAGCATTCCGTATGTTTTATATATTAGTCCGCCTGCTGCCATAAAACATATAATATCAGGTGTACTCTTTTGCATGATATAAGATTTGAATTTAAAAATGCCGGGAGGATACTTGGTGAGGATATGATCCGTAGATCCATACATTGTGTGATCAAATATCTCAAGATACGCTTAACCATTTTCCACAAATATATTTTGTTATTAGACTAATATTTATTGTTTATCAATAATTATTTATTATATTTGTGGCATAACTTTAAACTTTAATAAAATGTCAAAAAAGAAACAACTTGGTATTTAAAGCCCTGCATATAGTTGCCTGGGTCATCTTCGTTGGCTTGTGCATTGAAGCAGGAGCCTTGTTAGTCAATTTTATAATCAGCCTGTTTAAACCAGAAATTATAAAAAACCTATATCAAAAATTAGACTTGAGTTCCATGTATAACCGCAGTAAATGGGCTTTTTTCGGCATGTACAGCTTTGTGCTAACAATTGCAATTTTGAAAGCCTGTCTATTTTACGTAGTCATCAAACTTACCAGTAAACTTAATTTATCAAAACCATTAAACAGTTATGTTTCCGATCTAATTACACAAATTAGTTACGCCACGCCTTTCATAGGACTGCTAAGTCATGTGGCTCGCCAAACCGCAAAATATTTACTGCATCATGGATATGAATTTGACAGCCTCAATGAATTTTGGGTAGACAGCCAGGCTTTTATTTTGATGGCTGCTGTAGTCTATGTAATTGCGACTATTTTCAAAAAGGGAATTGAAATTCAAAACGAAAATGATTTAACAGTATAATCTATGCCAATTATTGTAAACTTAGATGTAATGATGGCCAGGCGAAAAATGTCGCTTAATGAGCTATCAGAGAAAGTTGATTTAACACTTTCAAACCTTTCCATCTTAAAAACAGGAAAAGCAAAAGCTATTCGTTTTAGCACTTTAGAAGCTATTTGCAAGGCGTTAAATTGTCAGCCTGCAGATATTCTTGAATACGTAGAAGAAACTAAAAATTAATAAGCATGAAAAACCCTATGCATTGGTTCGTATCCTCTTAAAATCACTCTAAAACAAAAATTCATCGCTAATAACAAGCTGGTATTTTCAAATGTTTTTAATTACATTAGTGCATGGAGCGGAAAAAAACAACAGACAACACAAACTTTTTTTAACAGCCGCTGGCAACGGGTAAACGATCGGTGTGATTACCATTAATCGTAGGCCCGCCATTATGAATGAATGTAAACAGGTTTGATTGTTTGAAAGGTATAAGATTTTAATTTTTAAAAATGCCGTTGGAATGATTTGTAATAAGACAAACCATAGCCACAATTATAAATAAAATGGAGTCCAGCTTCCATACCAAAAACGGGGCGAAACCGAAAAGCCATATGAGTAGGAAAATTTTAAAAACTTATCATTATGCCAAAGTATGTAATTGAAAGAGAAATCCCTGGTGCAGGTAAATTAACTGCCGAACTACTAAAAGGGATATCACAAACTTCCTGTGGTGTATTAAGCAACATGGGGCCACAAATACAATGGTTACAGAGTTATGTAACAGGGGATAAAATTTACTGCGTTTACATTGCACCGAATGAAGCAATGGTTCGTGAACATGCAAAGCAAGGAGGCTTTCCGGCAAACTCGGTAAGCGAAGTGATTACAATTATTGACCCCACAACAGCAGAATAATAATTTTAAGTTGGCTTTTACTATACAAACCCGTTATACAGGAAACACAAAAAAGACTGTTCATAAAATTGAGTTGGTAAAAGTTTGGCAGTCGGCAAATAAATAGGCGGCGGCCTTAGTTGATAATCTTCATTCATTAAGATGATGTAAATCATCTTTTTACAATGCCAAAGGTTTTACCTTTTACAAAACTTTAAAATATGAAACATTATCACGTTATCTCCCGGATTGCCATTTATTTGTTATCCGCTGTGCTGATTATTTTTGGAATTTTTCATTTTATATATCCACACGATTTGATGGCGTATGTACCATCCGAATTGTTGGGAGGAATTGTTTGGGCCTATTTTGTAGGTACTGCGTTTATTCTTACAGGAATATCCTTTATGACTAACCAGTATGTAAAATTCACCGGCTATATACTTGCGGCATTGGTTATCATTTTCATTCTTACTATCCATGTGCCTAACTTTCTTAACGCAGGGGCCAAGGAAACCCGTCAACTGGCGTTAATCAGTATTTTGAAAGATCTTGCAATTGCCAGTTTTGCACTGCATATAGCTGCAGGTGCACATCACCAGCACTTCCACCTGGAAGAAAGTGATTAAACAACAACTATAAGTTGCTGTGAAACTATCGCCCTGCATATAAGAAAGTTTTTCTTGTATGCAGGGTTTTGCAGTTTGTTTCAGTTCCTGTTAATCAACTTCGTTTGTTTATACGGATGGGTTACTGCTAATAAATTAATAGAAAGAATGTTGCCCTACCTAATTTGCCTCTCCAGTATAATCCATTCTCAAAAAAAACGAATGTTGCTTCTCAACAAATAAAAATTACTTTTTACATCTAATTTTAGTTAAATTCATTGAATAGCGGGTACAAATATTGATTACCAGGAATAGCTTAATTTCAGCAAAATTTTAAAAAAGTAAGTTAATAAGCATGTGGAACAGAAGTAATTGTTATTGGCTATCCTATTTTTTAAGGTATAACTCAACTAAAGCCGCTTATCTAAAACCAATTCAACGTGTTGTGTGGTTTGCATTCCTGCTGATTTTTATAAATACAAACCTGTCCTTTTCTCAAAATAAAAGAGTAGTGGCAATCGGGTCTTCCACTGCTGCGGGCACGGGCGCAAGCTCTGTAGATAGCGGCTGGGTAAGTCTTTTAAATAATTATTACAAATGCCGGCTTGGCATTGCAGACTCTGTGTACAACCTTGGAATTCCCGGCGCAGATAATTACCGTGGTATGCCAACCAACTATGCCCCCCCTGCCACAAGACCACTCCCCGACCCCGATCACAATGTAAGTAAGGCCGGTTTTCTTTTAAAGGATATACCCGTCGCAAATGACGGAGTAGTAATCGTAAACTATCCTACCAACAGGTATAACATCTACAGTATTGATGAAATTATGAGCAGTTTGCAGCTCATTTACGATTCTGCAATAATTAGCGGTAACCGTTGTTTTATCGCCACCACTCAACCAAGGAATGACGGTGCCTTTAATACCTCTGAAGTAAAAAGAAAGTTGGCCGACATTAAAGATTCTATCATTAATCGGTTTGGAACGGCCCACACAATAAACTTTTGGGACGGCATGTACGATCCGGCAGATTCCTCCATACTGGATAAATATTCTTTTGGAGATTTGATACATTTTAATAATGCTGGTCACCGTGAACTATTTGAACGGGTAGTTGCTAAAAATATTTTTAATTTACCGGTATGGTATTCAAAATCTACCGGAAGCCTTAATAACCTTACCACCTGGGGAAGTAATACCGATGGCAGCGGAAACAACCCTACCAGTTTTACAGCCGATTACCAGATATTTAATATTGTAAATAATCCATCACCCACTATTACAGCAAACTGGACAATTAGCGGAAATAATTCCCGGCTTATTATTGGCGATGGTATTACCCCGATAAACTTTATTATTCCTGCTGCTTTTAAAGTTACTCTTTCAAACCCACCAATAAACAGTTGTTACTAATCAGATAGTTCAAAAAAATAATATCCAAGTCTGCTAGCATACTGCAAGTGACGGAAGTCATTTATTTGTATGATGGCACGCAGCAATAAATAACCGGCAACACTTCACTTTTGCTATAGCAACTTATAAGGTAAAATGCAGGAGCAGCCTTTATTTTTAAAAAAGCTTTCAGTATTATACGGAAGGTATCCTGCAAAAATAAAAGCTGGTTTATAACATTGTTTAACTACAAAAAATTAATGCCATGAAAAATATTTTAGTTGCAGTAGACCTTGACGCTTCTTCTCAACTATTAATAAATACAGCAGCTGAACAAGCTGAAAAATTCAATGCTAAAGTTTGGGTATTGCACATTACCGATCCGGAGCCAGATTTTGTTGGCAACAAGGCAGGGCCACAATATGTAAGAGATTACCTGGTAGAAGAAATTAAGAAAGAACATAAACTTATCAGGCAATATGCCGATGAACTTATTGCCAAAGGAATTGCGGCAGATGGCCTGTTAATACAAGGTCCTACCGTTAAAATGATTCTGGAAGAAATAGAAAAATTACAAATCTATTTGTTGATAATCGGCCATCATCGGCATAGTTTACTCTTCAAATTATTTTTAGGAGATAACCACACAGCCCTGGTAA
>JANPNY010000372.1:0-2121 GCA_031427745.1 Chitinophagaceae bacterium
GACCTCACCCCCAACCCCTCTCCGAAGGAGAGGGTAGCTTGACCCGAAAAACTTATAGCCCTTTTATCTTCCTGGCACAGGGTTAAAAAAGCTGTATATACAATTGTCGCAAAAACATACTTTTTGTGGGCGGCGTCCCCACCAACCTGGGACAATTTGAAATGCGCCAAGTAGATTCAATAAATTTCATGCAGTAAGTTCTTCTAATTTTTTAAACGCATATAACAGGCAACATGTGTGCAAAGCCTGCGGAAAATCATTCCTCATCAACATGCGCTTTACCTCTTCCAGCGATATCAATTGCACTTCTATTTCTTCATTGTGATCGAGTTGCTGCTGGCTGGTTTTTTTGCCACCTGTCATAAGAAAAAGCTGTGTATAATTATTTAACACACCGGGGTTAGCAGCTACTTTTCCAACATCATAAACAGCAGAAAATTCATACCCGGTTTCCTCCAGTAATTCTCTTGCTACTCCTATTACTGGTGTTTCCCCTTCATCTATAAACCCACCCGGCAGCTCATAAATAATTGCCTGTATTGGATGTCTGTATTGCTTCACAATAATTGCTTTTCCATCTTCTGTAATAGCAAGTGCACATACCGAAACAGGCATCTCTACTACGTAATACGTTTCAACAATTTTACCATCCGGCATTTCGCACTTATCTACCCTTGCAGTAAAATACGGATGATTAGAAATATATTCGGTTGAAAGTGTTTTCCAATTCATGTTTGCAGTATTTTATTAGTGAAGTAATGAAGGAGGAATTATTTTACCAGCCCATTCTTTCTCTCAAAGAACTAATATGGGCAGTATGATGTTTGCCATGCCATGCATACATGCCCAGCAGGTGCCAGACCGTCATTTCTTTTTTTTGCTCCGGGTGAAAAACAGTTCTATCCCATTCATGTGGTAAGATGGACTTAAGTATTTCCATCCACCTTGCATGCAGCGCATGCAATAATGTAAGCGAAATATTAATGGGCAGATTTTCAGTATCCTGCATCAGTGCCCATGCTGCTTCATTGTAAGGCTTAATGGTTGGATTGTCCTCAGTTAAAGCCAGCTTGAAGCGTATGTATGCATTCATATGACTGTCTGCCACATGATGCACTACCTGTTGCAGGTTCCAGCCACCATCCCTGTATGGTTGGCGGAGTTGCGCTGCGTCTAAATTTACCACAGCATGTTCCAAATGCTGTGGTAAAAATTGTATATCTCTCATCCACTCAGCCAACTGTTGCTCGCTGTATGGTTGTGGCTCATATTTTCCAATTGGATAACGAGGATCGGTTGACATAATACTTTGTGTTTTTAAATTAATCCTTCTTTTCTTCTTTAGGCATTTCGGTTGCAGCAGCAGCTGGCTTTATTTCAAGCAACTCCATCTCAAAAATTAACGCTGCACCGCCCGGAATATCAGCCCCGGCACCTCTTTCGCCATAACCAAGTTCACTTGGTATAAATACTTTAAACTTATCACCAATGTGCATCAGTTGCAAAATCTCTGTCCAGCCCCTGATAACACCAGATACCGGAATAGTAAGCGGCTGCCCCCTGTCGTAGGAATTGTCAAACTTCTTGCCATCAATTAAAGTTCCGGCATAATGGGCTACTACTGTATCCTGTAATTTAGGCATGGCCGATGCAGCATCTCCCTTTTTTAGAATCTCGTATTGAAGGCCATCTGCCAGAGTAATTACTCCGGGACGCTTTTTATTACTTGCCAAAAATGCCTGTGATTTTGCTTTTTCACCGTTCGATTTTTTTGCCTGGTTTGCCTGCAGTTTCTGCTGAATAACCACATTACACTGCTGCTCATTTAATTCAATAGTTTTTTTCTTAAAAACATCGTTCATTCCTTTTGCCATAGCTGCATTATTTACCACAGCTATGCCTTGTTGTTTTAGATTATTGGCAACATTTACGCCGAGTGCATAACTAAAACTATCCAATGAATTTTTTAATGTTGAGGTAACTTTTACTTTGCTTGTGTCACCGGGAGCTTTTATAGGTTTAGCAACAACGGCTTTTGGTTTTGTTTGCGCATTTGCAGCCATACTTCCTAGTAAGGATACACAGATTCCGAAAAAAATTTGTTTCATTGTTTTTGTTTTT
>JANPNY010000373.1:0-3942 GCA_031427745.1 Chitinophagaceae bacterium
GTTGGAGCGCCTATGATTGGCTTAAATGATTCCGGCGGTGCAAGAATTCAGGAAGGTGTGCGGAGTTTGGGTGGTTATGCTGATATATTTTACAGAAACGCGCAGGCATCTGGTGTGATACCACAAATATCTGCCATCATGGGGCCATGTGCTGGTGGAGCTGTCTACTCACCTGCAATGACGGATTTTACCATCATGGTAGAGAACACGAGTTATATGTTTGTTACTGGCCCCAATGTGGTAAAAACGGTAACCAACGAAGAAGTAACCTCCGAAGAATTGGGTGGCGCATCTACACATTCCACCAAATCGGGCGTTACACATTTAACAGCGCCCAACGATATGGATTGCATTGAACAGGTAAAAAAATTACTTAGTTACATGCCGCAAAACTGCGAAGATGTGGTTCCTAAATTACCCTACACGCTGGGGGATGAAACAAGGGAAGTATTAGAAACCATTGTTCCGGAAAGTGCTAACCAACCCTACGATATCCGTTCGGTAATTGCAGGTATTTGTGATACTGAATCTTTCTTTGAAATACATAGAGATTTTGCAGAAAACATTGTGGTTGGTTTTGCAAGAATAGCCGGAAGAAGTATCGGTATTGTTGCCAATCAGCCCATGTGTCTTGCGGGCGTGCTGGACATTAATAGTTCTAAAAAAGGAGCAAGATTTACCCGAACCTGCGATTGCTTTAATATCCCTTTACTGGTGCTGGTTGATGTACCCGGTTTTTTGCCGGGCACCGACCAGGAGTGGAACGGTATTATCACCAACGGTGCCAAACTGTTGTATGCTTTGAGCGAAGCCACGGTGCCCCGTGTAACCGTTATTACCCGAAAGGCGTACGGTGGTGCTTATGATGTGATGAACTCCAAGCATATTGGCGCAGACATGAACTATGCCTGGCCTAATGCAGAAATTGCTGTAATGGGTGCAAAGGGCGCCAGCGAAATTATTTTTAAAAAAGAGATTATGGAGGCAGCAGACCCGTTACAGAAATTATTAGAGAAAGAGGCAGAGTACGCATTAAAATTTGCAACTCCCTACCTTGCTGCAGAACGTGGTTTTATAGATGAAGTAATTGAACCAAAAGATACAAGACGCAAACTTATCAAGGCCTTTGCCATGCTGGAAAATAAAGTGGCAAAACGCCCAAGAAAGAAGCATGGAAATATACCGTTGTAGAATTTTTTTCCGGAATTACAAAGTAAAACTTTCGCACCTGACATAAATATAAATTTGCGGTTATAAAGCAATTAATAAAACGATTGGAGAAAATAAAATATGCCTCACCCGTCCAAAGTTTTAGGGTATTTACTTACCAAAATAATTGTAAGCACCAGGTGTTATAAACAGGAAATCAGGGATGATCAGGCCTGTTCAACAGGTAATACATATTCCAAAATAAATCCGGCCACTCTCTGTAATTGCTGTGGTTATATCCCGGTATACCAGGCCCAACCTGAATCGCCGGTGTCCACAAAATTATCGGTTACAACAATGCGCTGAAGGTATTTTACACTTTTATATCCAATTTGAGTTTCAACCCTAAGGCGGAGTGGTGCACCGTGAGGAATGGGCAGTTTCTGGCCATTCATACCATAGGCAAGTATGGTTTGCGGATGGAGTGCGTCGGGCATGTCTATACTTTCCATATAGCCATCGTAAGCATAAAAATTTACAAACCGGGCGCTCGGCAGTACGCCTGAATGGGCGAGTATCAGTCCTACCGGAACACCTGTCCATTCGGCTATTGCAGACCAGCCTTCTTCACACAAGTGCCTTGTAATTTGTGTCCGTGGCGCAAATTGCCGCAAATCAGCAAGAGAATACAGGCCCGGCCTGGCTACCCGTCCCTCTACCGAAAGGCGCCAGTTGGCAAAGTCACCTTTGTTCAGATCGCCATAGATTGCATTAAAGTTAGGTTTGGTATTATCGCCCGGGTTGGTGGTGCCGGTGGCAGGAAAAGAAGAGATGTCACTTGGACTGTACTCTGTAGCCAAAGCCTGGCCGGGCAACAACGTACGCTGAGCAACAAAAGTAAGGGCATCCCCCATTCGGAGGATGTTTCCGTAAGTTGGGGGCAATTTTTTAGAACAACCGGTAAGCAGTAATCCGCCAAGAGAACCGAGCCCCGTTACAATTAATTTACGCCTGGTGATAAGGTATTTTTTTTTCATATTATTTTCTAAATGTCATGTTGGCTATTTGTTGTTTAAACCCAGACCTGATTACCATCACCACATGCACCAGTAAAAAAAGTACCAGTGCCACAGCTGCAAAAAAATGAATGGTTCTGGCGCTTTGCACACCACCAAACAGTGTTAATAAAAAAGGATAGGCTGCAGTTATTGCCGGTGACATGGTGAGGCCGCTAATTACCGCCAGCGGCATCAGAACCACAATCACGATGAGGTAAGTGATTTTCTGAAGCAAACCGTACTGAAGTGCACGAGCTGCAGCGGGAATGCTTAAACGAAGATGGTTTTTAATATCTTGCCACAATTTTTGCCTCCTTAGTTCAGTGGTCTTTGGCAATAGGTTTCGTTTTATGTGCCCGCTGAATATAGCTGCCAGCAGGTACACGAGCCCGGCAAGTACTAAAAACCATGCTGAAAGAAAATGCAGACTTCGGCCCCATCCATTTTGGTTGTAAATGTCATAAGTACGGCTGGCACTAACAGGCGAGGTTTTGCCGGAGTAAAAGGTAGAACTTTTCTCCCAACCACCATGCTGGTAATTCCTGCTGATCGGTAGTTCGAACAAGGCCGGTGTAAGATCGTTGCCCACCTTACCCCAGTACAGCCTTGGGTGACACATAAGTATAACATAACCAGTAAATGAGAGAAACAAAAAGCTGAGGGTGATGATCCAGTGGGTGCTTTTCACCCAGCGCCGATGGCGGCGTGTTGCAGTTGTTTGCTGTTGGTTAACGTACATCTCGGGAAGATCAATCGATGGTGTTAGTTGATTGATGTCTTAAATATACATGTTTTGATAAGACATGTCAGAAAAAAATTTTTTTAAGTTCAACTCATTTTATTCATTTCCAGAAACCTTTATCAAAATAGGATATTCAAATTCATGCCTTCATTTTATAACGGGTTTAAGATGAAATACATTTTTTGTTTGCTGATTATTTTTTGTTTCAGTTGTGCACAATCGCCTTACCGTGCCAAAAACAAACTGTATAAAAAAGGAGGCAAAACAACTAACGGCTCTTATAAAAACCTATCTGCTTACTGACTCATTAAGTACAGCTGCTTTTAGAGGTACCATGAATTTTAATTCAAGCAAACCCAATTTTGTTATCATCCATAACACGGCTCAAAACTGCTGTTAACAAACCCTCAAAACGTTTACGCTGCAGCGTACGCAGGTGAGCGCCCACTATGTTATTTGTAAGTATGGCACAATTCATCACATGCTCAACGATTACCTTCGTGCCTGGCACGAAGGTGCCGCAAAGGGGGGCAACGATGCCGACATCCAACAGCAACGGCATTGGCATTTAGCTGGACAATAATGGCGACGAATCCTTTGCACCTGACCAACTAAATATTCGGTTTAAGTTAAGCGGCGTAGTTTGTAAAATATTTATTTTTTTAAGGCATTGGGTTGGTAAGATTGGTGTAAATATTTACTCCTGCCCGTCCAGCACTTTATGATGCAGGTTTTTATCTGCATGTTTATTTTTTACCGTATAGTAAAAAAACAACCTGGCTGTGTTGCTCTGTATGTAATTGATTCCATTGCTTTTTTGCTGAAACACCTGCATATAGCCGGCATCAAAAGAAAGGCTGTTGGTTATTTTTTGTTTGATACCAATAAAAATCCTGTTTTGATCAAATGTATTTAGAACAACATCATTACCAAATTGTACCAGCAATTCATCTGCTAAAACCAATTGTGGCAGGTTGGGATTTTTAAATACCT
>JANPNY010000374.1:0-17415 GCA_031427745.1 Chitinophagaceae bacterium
AACCTCACCCATAAAAAAAGCCGGCTCTAGAGCCGGCTTTTTTTATTGGTGAGGTTAAAAAATCTATTTTACCAACGCTACATTTCCTCTATATATTAGAGTACTATTGTTATCACACATTATTTCTATAGAATAGACAAATACTTCAGGGTTTAATTTAGCGCCTTTATAAGTGCCATTCCATCCAAAGCCTGCATCATTTGCATTAAAGCTGTTTTTTTCAAATACCAGCTCACCCCAGCGGCTGAAAATCTGTAACGTTTTTATTTTAAACAAGCCTGTACCCCTTGGGTAGAATATATCATTTACACCATCTTCATTTGGTGAAAACGTGTTGGGCATAAACACATTGGCGCCATTGCAGATAACAATCACATTCACCCGGTCTCTTGCAGCACAGCCTCCCTTGTTTTTAACCAGCACGGTATATTCTGTGTTTTCAGTTGGTTTTACTGTAATGCCTGGGTATACGTTTCTAAATAGCCCTGTAGTAGGCTTCCAGTCTACATAAATCACATCCGGCGATATGGTAGGTACAAGATCATAAACCTGTCCCACATTAATTGTTTTATCTAACCCGGCTTCTACAATAGGTAAAGGGTTTACCCGGATATTGATATAGCCCGTGTCTTTAAAACATCCTACATCATCACCGGCAATTACTCTGTAAAGGGTGGTTGTGTCTGGCTGTACAGTTGGTGTGCTGCTTGCGGGGTTGTCCATATTTACGGTAGGTGTCCAGCTATAGCTATCAGCACCAGCTGCTGTAAGTTTTTTTGGACTGCCTTTACAAACACTGTCTGGCATGCTGTAGGTTAAAACAAATTTATTTTTCACGTTTACCTGTATAGAATCTTTCGCACTGCAACCATGTATAGTGGTGCCGGTTACTACATACTTTATATCCGATAAAATACTGCTTGCCGGGTTGGCGCAACTGCTGCAATTTAATCCCGTAGCGGGCGACCAGCTATAGTTTACTGCGCCGGTAGCATTTAACGAAATGCTGCTTCCTTTGCATAAAATGACAGAGCTTGGCCCTGCATCTACAACAGGAATTCCATACGCCTCAATATTGGTTACAGAGGTATCAGTACATCCACTGCTGTTTGTTGCAATTAGTTGAATTGAATACACTCCGGCCACAGAGTAATTCTGCGCTAATGGTGAAGCAGCATTTGAAGTATTGCCGTTTGCAAAATCCCATTTCCAACTGAGTACGGAAGTATCCTGTACCACCTGCCTGCTATTAAAAGTTACGCTCAAAGGTGCACAACCATTGGGAGATACAACTGTTGCTATTTGTGGAGATGCCACAATTTTTATTGGTACAGCTGACTTCAATGTATCCGTACAGCCCTGCAGTGTGGTTACAATTAGCGATGGATATTTTAACCCGGTACCATTATAATAATGAGTTGGATTTTTTAGGGAAGAAGTGGCGCCATCTCCAAAATTCCATTGATATCCTGTAATGGCATCATTGCTTACAGATGAGTCTTTAAAGGAAATATTTCCTGCATCACAAATCGGTTTTTTTAAAAAACTAAAATTGGTAGTTACGCTGTTTACAATAATAGTATCCTTGCCGGCGATACCTACCTGGCAGCCATTGGGATCAACTAAAATCATCTTAGGCACGTACGATCCGGGGAAGGTGTATGTGTAGGAAATGGTCGTATCAGGAGAGCTTTCTATTGCGCCATCATTAAAATCCCAGATGATGGAAGGATTATCAAAAACAGTTGCTGTAAAATTTACCTTCAGCGGCATGCAACCATTAATGGGCTGGTAGGTAAAACTTCCTCTTGGGCCACTTATATTAATTTGTCTTTGAGATACAGCGGTACAACCTCCCGGGCTGGTTACCGTAAGTTTTACATTAAATGTATCCGGATAAGAATAGAAGTGAACAGGGTTATTATTATTGGCAGAAGTATTGTCCCCAAAATCCCAGATGCTGCTTAAAACGTTGCTGGATGAATCGGTGAAATTTACTATCAACGGTGGGCAGGAACTTACCGAGTCACTCATAAAAAATAACGAAACCGGCGTACCAATTTTTACAAAAGATGTTTTTGCAATACTGTCCGAACAGCCATACTGATCTGTTACTTTCAACTTTACGGAATAGTATCCATCTGCATTATAAACATGAACAGGATTTTGAGAATTGGCTATTGCAGCATTATCCCCAAAGGTCCATTGGTATAATAGATTAAGACCTGTTGACTGATTGTTAAACTGAATTTGTTTTCCCGGGCAGGTTAAGGAATCAGCAGTAGTGAATTTAGCCAATGGCTGAGAAACAATAATGTTGCTCGACAACTTTGCACTATCTGAACATCCCTGGCTATCCGTTATTTTTAATTTAACCAGGTAACTACCTGTGGTTAAATAAGTATGTTGAAAAGGTGCCGTTGTTAAAGAATCTACAGTACTATCTCCATAATTCCACACCCAGCTTTGGATGGGATGAATGCCGTCCGACATGCTACTATCGTTAAAGGTTACCAGGCTTTTTAAACAGGTTCCGGAAACGCTGGTTCCAAATTTTGCAATGGGTCCGTTTACCCTGATATAATTATTTTTTGTTAAGGTGTCTTTGCAACCCAATAAATCGGTGATGATTAAATTAACAGTATAATTACCTGTTTTTGAATAGGTATAATTATAAACATTTTTAATGGTGTTTACAGGTGAACCCCCATCTCCAAAACTCCAATTAAAATTGCTAAGATCACTCAGGCTAAGATTAGTTGTAAAGGTTAAAGTTGTCCCCTTGCAAATGGCAGTGTCAGAAGCAATAAATTGTGGTGATACATCTATAACCTGGATGGTTTTAAATGTAGTGTATTCGCAGCCCGATGCACTGTTTACTACCCTTAAAGATGTATTAAATGTCCCTTTACTGCTATAAATATGAACAGGGCTTTTTACAGTAGAAGTGCTGCCATCACCAAAATCCCAGTACCATTCATTAGCCCCCAGCGATTGATCGGTAAATACTTTTTGATAGGGGTTAGCGCAATTATTTGACACCCGGTATTTTGCAACCGGTGGGCTTATATGTATGTATTTGGTAAATTTTACCGTGTCGCGGCACCCCCTGTTCCAGGCAATTAAGGTGATATCGAAATAGCCGGTATCGCTGTATTGGTAGATGGGGTTTTTATTGGTAGATGTTGCGCCATTTCCAAAATTCCACAACCAGGCAGATGCTGCCGGGGTGGTTGAATCTATAAAATTTATGGCAGTATTTGCACAAGTGTTAAGAGGTGTTGCAGAGAAATTTGCAATAGGCCTGTCATTAACAACAATCCCCCTGGTGATTCCAGCGCTGTCGGTACAGCCACCTGCTGTTGTTATTATTAATGATATAGGGTAAATGCCAGCAGTACTATACGTATTGGTGGTGGTTGCATTTATAGAAGTGTTGCCATCTCCCAAATTCCATAAATAGCTGATCACCGGATCTACAGTATTTATGTTGGCCGAAAAGCTTTTTGTAAATGGTGCACAATTACTGTCTGGCAAATTTTTAAAACTGATAATTGGCTTTTTTAATACAATGTAATTGGTTTTAATCAGGCTGTCTGTGCAACCATTTACATTGGTAACTTTTAGTTGAACAGTATAGCTTCCCTCGGTATTATAAGTGTGATTGGGTGTTTGCAACGTACTGGTTACGCTGTCACCAAATTGCCACAAATAACTAACGCCGTTAACCGATTGGTTGGTGAAATTTACTGTGAAAGGTGCTTTACAATTGGTTGTATCATCGGCAATAAATTTTACAATTAATTTTGGTAAAATGCGAATGCTTTTTATAGCTGAATCTTTACAGGCTCCAAAATTGGCCACCATTTTTACTGAGTAAATGCCTGGGACGGTATAGGTTTTTAGAGCGTTTATTTGAGTTGAAAAGCTGCCATCTCCAAAACTCCAATTTACTGAACCGGGAGTGGGCAACGAGGTATTGGTAAACATTATGCCATTATTTGGACATGCAGAGTCAGGTGCACTGAAAGCAGCACGTACTTGCCCTAAGGAAATAATATTAGGCTTGGTAATGGTGTCGGTACATCCATTTCCATTAGAAATAATTAATTGAACAGTATAACT
The DNA here is from genome assembly GCA_031427745.1 of Chitinophagaceae bacterium. Classification (GTDB taxonomy): domain Bacteria; phylum Bacteroidota; class Bacteroidia; order Chitinophagales; family Chitinophagaceae; genus Ferruginibacter. The sequence continues at coordinate 4,126 of JANPNY010000374.1, forward strand.
CCCGGGAATGCTGTAAGTATGCGACGGATTTAAATCGGTAGCGTTGGTGCCATCTCCAAAAGACCACTGGTAACTTAATGTGCCTGTTCCCGAGGATTGATTTTGAAAATTAATTGTAACAGGTGCACTGCAATTACTAGGGGTGTTATTGGTAAATTTTGCCAATACTCCTGTATTAATTTGTACAAATGATGCCTTTGTAAGGGTGCTTAGGCAGCCGCTTTTATTGCCTATTTGGAGTGTCACATTAAAATTCCCGGCTGTGGTATAAGTATGGATAGGATTTTTCAATGTGGAAGTAATTCCATCGCCAAAATCCCATAACCAGGACGAAATACTGCTATCGGCTGACATGGTTGAATCTAGGAATTGTACCGGCAGCGGGTAGCAACCTTTTGTATTTCCTGCGCCAAATTGTACAATTGGTTTATCCAGCACTTCAATGTAGTCCACTTTTACAACAGAATCTTCGTTGTTGGCTGTTTTTACATTTAGTTTTATGCTGTATTTACCGGGGTTAAAATAGGTAACAGATGGGTTTCGTAAAAACGAGATGGTACCATTTCCAAGGTCCCATCTCCAGGAAGTTGGGTTACCGGTAGATTTGTCCGAAAACCGAACAAGCAATGGACTGCATCCACTGGTGGGTGTCGCTTTGAAATCAGCAGCTAACTGAGCTTCAGTAAAAATAAAGCTTGCAAGCAATAAGATTAAAAAAAACGTTTTTTTTAGAGCCAACTTTGTTATCATAGAAATTCGGCATTAATTTGGATGGATATTAGCCTGAATATTAAAACTGCCTGGGCTTAACGACATAACTCCAAAAAAGCCAAAAAATTGTGATAATAAAGAAAGAAAAAGACTTAAGTATTTAAAGCCTTCGCATATGCAAAACTTTTGGATCGGTAGAACCCCACGGGGAAAGTTCCATTACGGGCAGCGCCTTTTTAGTAAACTTCCAGGACCTGTTTAAAAAAACAAATTCTACTGGAATGGAAGGAGAATTAATATTGATTGTCAGTTTACTAAAGTCTTCGTTGCAACTCCAGGTTCCAGTATAAGTTGTGCCTGCTTTTGTTCCGGTCATTGGGCCATCGAAGTAGGAGGTTGTTTTAGAAAGAACAAAACCATAACCGGTATACTCACCGGTTTTGTTGATACCGTTATCAGTAGCAAGATCTACCACGAATGTCTTATTCAGGATGTTATCTTCAAACTGTTTTTTTAACGTGTTTTCAGTTATATTTTCAATAGTTTTCTTGCAACTTAAAAGTAGCAGCAGGGTGGCGCATACAATCGCTATAATAAATCTTTTGTTGTAAATGGAAACAGCCATAGAATCAAATTTACGAAATAAATTTTTCTCTGTATTTTTTTGTGGCATCTTAAAGTTGTCGCATAGTTTAGATGGTGTACAGCAATCGAAACAACGCTTTTATTTGTAAATAATTGTTTAAAGTGGATAAATGAATTGGATATTGAAAACTATTTATCTGCCGGTAATATTTTAAACCCATGGGCAACAGCAACTGAATGTGGCGATACATCGGTAAATTGCTGTATCAATTTAAACTGTTGTTAAAATTAAAAACTTCATCAATTTCAACTAAATGACCATACAACAAGTTGTATCCGCATTAGAAAAAAAGGCACCCATCATGTTGCAGGAAAACTATGATAATGCAGGGCTTTTAACAGGAAATTCGGCATGGGAATGCACAGGCATCATAGTTGCATTAGATGCAATTGATATGGTTATCCAGGAAGCAATTGATAATAATTGCAACCTGGTAGTGGCACATCATCCTATCATTTTTAGCGGGCTTAAGAAATTAACCGGGAAAAACTATGTTGAAAAAACCATTATCAGGGCCATAAAAAATGATATCGCTATATACGCCATACACACCAATCTTGATAATGTACTATGGGGAGTAAACGGAAAAATTGCCGATAAATTAGGCTTAATTAACAGGCAGGTATTGCAACCTAAAAATAACCTGTTGAAAAAGCTGGTGGTTTTTGTGCCGGCAACCCATTCAGAAATACTGAAAGAAGCAATTTTTGCTGCAGGTGCCGGCCAGATTGGAAACTACAGTGAATGTAGTTTTAATACACCCGGTGAGGGTACCTTTAAAGGTGCGCAGGGTACAAATCCCTTTATCGGTAAGCCGGACGAACGACATATTGCTGACGAAATAAAAGTTGAAATAGTTTATTTTGATTGGCTGGAGGAGCCTATTCTTAGAGCTATGCATCTGGCACATCCTTACGAGGAAATAGCCTACGATATTATTTCACTGGAAAATATATACCAGCAATTAGGCAGTGGTTTGGTTGGCGACCTTCTGCAACCTGTTAGTGAAAGCGAATTCCTCCATTTATTAAAGCAGCTCTTTAATTTATCAGCCATCAGGCATACTTCCTTTACAGGCAAAATGGTACAAAGAATAGCATTGTGTGGGGGAGCCGGAAGTTTTTTAATAAATAGTTCCATTGCTTCAGGTGCACAGATTTTTATTACAGCAGATATAAAATACCATGAGTTTTTTGACGCTGATGGAAAGATTTTGGTTGCAGACTTTGGTCATTACGAGAGTGAGCAATTTACGATCGACCTGTTATTTGATATTTTAAAAGAAAATTTTACTACCTTCGCCGTCCTAAAAACAGGAATAAAAACCAATCCGGTTCAATACTTCCTTTAACAATTGATCAATTAATAAATTTACAATGGCTGCAGTAAAAGATTTCTCAGTAGAAGAAAAGTTAACATCACTGGTACGTTTGCAAAAAATTGATTGTAAACTGGACGAAATCCAGATTTTAAAAGGCGAATTGCCAATGGAGGTAAAAGATCTTGAAGATGAAATTGAAGGTTTACATGCCCGTCAAACAAGGGTAGAGGAAGAAATTAATGGCATGCAGGAGTTTATTAATCAAAAGAAAGAAGCCATTAAAGAATCAGAAGCCCTTATAAAAAAATACGAAAAGCAAAGTGAAAATGTAAAAAATAACCGGGAGTTTGAAGCAATTAATAAAGAAATTGAAATGCAAACGCTGGAGGTAAAACTTTGCGAAAAGCATATTAAAGATGCAACCGAAGAAGTAGGAGAAAAGGCAAGGCAATTAGAAACTGCAAAAAAAGCAGTTAGCACTAAAGAAGGTAACCTGTCTGGTAAAAAAGGCGAATTAGAAAAAATTATTGGCGAAACTGAAAAAGAAGAAAAGCTGTATAACAAGCAGGCAGATGAAGCAAGAAGCCATGTAGACGAAAGATTATTGCTTAGTTACGATCGTATCAGGAAGAATTATCGTAACGGCTTATCAGTTGTACCGGTTGAAAGAGACAGCTGCGGTGGTTGTTTTCATGCCATTCCTCCTCAAAAACAAAGTGAAATTAAATTGCGTAAAAAAGTTATTGTTTGTGAAAACTGCGGAAGAATTCTTGTTGATACAGACTTAAATGACAGTATCGAAATAAAATAAAAAATATCATTGCCACCTGAAAAAGAGGATGTCTTAAATGCTGAGACAGCCTCTTTTTTATTTGATGCAATTGGTATTTACAAATCACCTGTTCCGGCATTGCAATACCTGTTTAAATATTGGTGAAATATGTAAAATTCGTGGTGAAAAAAAGCTAATTTGCCCCTTTATATGTTGCAAAAACTACACATACAGAATTACGCTATTATAGAAGCAATCCAGATTGAATTCTCCAAACACCTCAATATTATTACAGGCGAAACGGGGGCAGGAAAAAGTATTTTAATGGGAGCGCTTAATTTAATATTGGGCGAAAGGGCAGATACCAATGCATTGCTTGATAAAGAAAAAAAAATGTTTGTTGAAGCGTATTTTTTGGTTAAAGAAAATGCTTCCATTAAAGCTTTCTTAAACGCTAACGAACTGGATGTTGATGACGATCTTGTAGTACGCAGGGAAATTGCTGCCAATGGTAAATCAAGAGCTTTTATAAATGATACACCGGTAAATTTAACACAGCTAAAAGCCCTTGGGCGGCTGCTAATAGATCTTCATCAGCAATTTGACACACTTGAATTGGGTGACAATAATTTTCAGCGCCAGGTTTTGGATGCCATTGCTGGTAACGTAGATTTATTAAAAGAATATGAAATTGTATTTGGTAATTATTTAGCTGCAAAAAAGCAAGGAGAAGCATTATTGCTTCAGCAACAAAATGTAAATGCAGCGCTGGATTACCACCAGTTTTTATTCAGCGAACTGGACGAAGCCCGGTTGCAGGAAAACGAGTTGGAAGATTTGGAAAATGAATTAAAACTGTTAAGTAATGCAGAGCAAATTAAGCTGCAATTAACCGGTATTTACTTTGAACTGGCAGAGGGTGAACAGCCAATGGTACAGCAATTAAAGGGGCTCGTTAATACATTGAATGGACTTCAGCAATACCATAAAGATATTGAAGAGACGGGACAGCGGCTTCAAAGTGTTCAACTTGAATTAAGCGACATAGCCGACGAAATAGATAGAATCAGTAACTCAATCCAGTATAGTCCTGAAAAGATTCAAATAATGAATGACCGGCTTTCAATGGGATATAAGTTGCTAAAAAAGCACCAGGTGCAAACCACTGGTGAATTGATAGAAATTAAAGCAACACTGCAGGAGAAGCTAAATAGTAGTTTGCAGTTGGACGAAGCGATCGAAAAAAACCAACAGGTGGTAGCCCGGATTTTAGCGCACTGCCAGCAATTAGCTTTAATTATTTCTGCCAACAGGCATACAGTTTCACCCACTTTCCAAAACCAGGTAAACAATCTTTTAATGAAGGTAGGGATGCCGAATGCAAGGTTTAAAATAATGCTTGATAAGATGCCGCTTTCAGTAAGTGGAACCGATTCAATTGAGTTTCTATTTGATGCCAATAAAAGTGGCCGTCTGGAACAATTGCGTAAAGTGGCCAGTGGTGGTGAACTTAGCCGCATAATGCTTTGTATAAAATCGTTGGTTGCACAAAAGCTTCAATTACCAACCTTAATCTTTGATGAAATAGATACTGGTATTAGTGGCGAAGCTGCTAAGCAAGTGGGTGAAATTATGAAATCGCTGTCAACAGCTCACCAGGTAATATCTATTACCCATCAGCCGCAAATTGCAGCTAAAGCAACCGCCCATTATTTTGTTTATAAAGAAAAACAGGGAAACAAAATTGCTACTTCCATCCGGTTGTTAAATAAAGATGAACGAATTACTACCATCGCAAAAATGTTAAGTGGCGAAAAACCTACTGCAGCCGCGGTAGAAAATGCGAGGGAAATGGTATCAAATTAGGTCTCCAACCGTAATTTCTAACCCCAATATGTATTATTTTATTGCCATAAAGATGGTGAAACGCACTCTTTATATTACTGGTTTTATTAGGTGTAGCAATGCCTAAAATTTAATCGATTGCAATATTTTGTGTAGAGCAAACGAATTAATTTTTTCTTAACAAAAGGCAGCTAATTTATTCAAGCTGTTAAACAAATATTTCCCTTGATGAGCAAAGGATTCCACAATCTTAACATTTGCTGTAATTTTTAGTCTTTAATTTTGCAACTCGAAAATTAAATCAGTACAAAAATGAAAAATCCAACCTTAAAAAAAGTACATTTTTTCCTATCTTCTTTCTTCATATTTATATTGCACCTTCCTAATATGGGCGCCAAATCAAAGCCCACAAATCACAGGTCGGCTACCCCTATTGTTTCAACACATTTAGATGGAGATACAGCATTAGTTGAGGTTACTTCTATTGATGATAAAGCCGGTTTATCGCTTTACGACAGTTTGAAGCTAAATTCATTGGGGCTTGGCAGGCAGGTATTTGAATATGCAATCCATGGGTTTAACAGTATGCGGCAAATGGGTAAGTTAACTAACGACGGCATTCTTTCAATTGTTGATTTTAGCAAGCCATCTTCGGCTAAGCGTTTATTTATCATCGATCTAAAAAAGGGTAAAGTAGTTTTTAACACCTATGTGGCACATGGTGTAAATTCCGGTAAAGAGTTTGCAAATGAATTTTCTAATGTGCCTGAAAGCAATAAAAGCAGTTTAGGATTCTATACAACAGCAACCACCTATTCCGGAAAGCACGGCTATTCGTTACATCTGCAGGGTGAAGAAAAGGGGATAAATGACAATGCATACAATAGAGATATAGTGGTACATGCAGCAGACTATGTAAACGAAGGAATGATTAAATCCAAGGGATATATTGGACGTAGTTGGGGGTGCCCTGCAATACCGCCACGTTTGCATGTTCCTATAATCGATAAAATAAAAAATGGTACCTGCCTGTTTATATTTGGTGAAAACGCAGGGTATTTAAGTCATTCCAAACTTATTAACAGGAATACAGCCTTCGCTTCTTTTGGTGGTTAGTTTCCCGGGTTTTATTGGGGTGAAGTTTCATTGACTGCAACTCCGTTGCTTGGATTACTACCTGACAAGTTACCTTAATGTTGATACACTACCTTACCGTAGTGTATTTTTTTACTTGGCTGATTTTTTGTTTTTTAGTTTTCCCGTCATAATGATAACTTCACAAAAAAAAGCAATGAATTTAAGAACTGTATTAAGAGGCACGGGTGTAGCAATTGTAACACCCTTTGATGATAATGACTCAGTGGATTTTGATTCGCTTGGTAACATGATTGATTTTGTGATAAGCAACGGAGTTGAATACATCGTTTCGCAAGGCACCACCGGGGAAACACCTACATTGGATAGCCAGGAAAAACTGGATATCCTTGCATACACATTTGAAAAAATAAATGGCCGGGTGCCGGTTGTAGTAGGCATTGGCGGTAACAATACTAAAGAAGTATGCAATACTTTGCAAAAGTTTCCACTAGATAAAGCGACAGCGGTATTAAGTGCTGCTCCCTACTACAGCAAGCCATCGCAGGAAGGCATTTTTCAACATTACAAAGCATTGGCTGGCGCATCGCCCAAGCCGGTTATATTGTACAATGTACCTGGCCGCACAGGAAGAAATATGGAAACAGCTACCACACTTCGTCTTGCAAATGAGGTGGCCAATATCGCTGGTATAAAAGAAGCCGCTAACAGCATACCACAGTGTATGCAACTGCTTAAAGACAGACCTGACAATTTTTTAATTGTTAGTGGAGATGATGACCTTGTGTTGCCGGAATTAGCAGCCGGTATTGATGGTGTAATTAGTGTTGCAGCCAATTGTTTTCCAAAGGAGTTTTCTAATATGGTAAGGGCTGGTCTTTCCGGTGATTTTGGTACCGCAAATAAATTAAACAACCCGTTGATAGAAGCATACAACCTGTTGTTTGCCGAAAATAATCCTGCCGGAGTAAAAGCTTTTTTGTTTGAGCAGGGATTAATAAAAAACAAGCTTCGTTTGCCATTGGTGCCTGTTTCAGACGCTTTGCAGCAAAAAATAAAACTGTACCTGCAATCATAACTTTTGAGCAACCAGCCAACGATATTGCAACTTCCTTTTTTAAGTAAGTTAATCGCTTTACTTTGCTGGTTATGCTTGTTTTTTAACAGAAGCCAGGCCCAATACAATGTTCAGTTTACAATAAAAAATCAGCCTGCTTCACATCTAAATGATACCATTTATTTAGCAGGTAATTTTAATAAATGGGATCCTGCCAGTAAAGCCAGCCAATTTGTAATGGAGGGCGGCAAATATGTTTTGCAGCTAAAAAACTCACCAAAGCAATTATATCAATTCAAGCTAACAAGAGGCACCTGGCGCAAGGTAGAAGCTACAGCTGCAGGTGAAGTGTTGGCAAACAGAGAATTGAATGTAGTAAGTGACACAATTATTGCGTTAGATATAGCAGCCTGGGAAGATGATTTTATAAAATTTGAAAAAAAGCACACCACTTCATCCAACGTAATATTAATGGATACAGCTTTTGCTATGCCCCAACTTGGCAGAAGCAGACGGATATGGCTCTATCTTCCTGACGGATACGCTGGTAATAAAAAGAAAAGGTATCCTGTTTTATATATGCAGGATGGACAAAATTTATTTGATGATTTACGTGCTGCAGTTGGAGAGTGGGGAGTAGATGAATGTCTCGACTCAATAATCAGAAACGGAAAGCAGGGCTGTATTGTGGTTGGTATTGATAATGGCCCTCAAAGAATGAACGAATACAATCCTGACGACAACGAAAGATTTGGAAAGGGAGAAGGAAGGCAATATGTTGAATTTATAGCAGAAACCTTAAAGCCCTTTATCGACAGGCATTACAGAACTTTACCGGGTAAAGACAATACAGTGATTGCAGGTAGTTCCATGGGGGGCTTAATTTCATTATATGCGATGCTGCAGTATCCGGATGTATTTGGAAAAGCTGGTATCTTTTCACCTGCCATTTGGGCGGCTAACAGTATTGATTCATTAACAGATGCAGCTGCCGGAAAACTAAGTGGTAAATTATTTTTCTATACAGGTGGCCAGGAAGGGGAGACAACACTAAACAATGTAATCCGGATACAGGAAAAAATCGGCAAAAAATCCAGTGCAATGATTTACTCAGTTGTTGATAAAGATGGAATGCACAATGAAGCAGCCTGGCGAAAATGGTTTCCTGTATTTTACAATTGGATAATGGCAGATGGCTGGAATACTATAAGCAATAAGGCCGATTAGACAGGGACGGGAATATGTAACGATGCCTATCAATAATTATTTTTGTCACAAATTATAAAATGCTATGGCTTCTTTAAATTCTGTAAGAAACACCAGCCAACGCCAGCTCTGTATTTTCAAAAATGGAGCAGGCTTCTGTTAAAAATTCATCGAGTATTTCGTAGCGGGCAGAAAAGTGGCCAATCAACAACTTCTTTACACAGGCTTTTTCTGCAATGGTAGCAGCCTGCAATGTGGTACTGTGAAAACGGGCAGCAGCTTTATCTTCATTCCCTTTTAAATAAGTGGTTTCATGATACAATAAATCAACTCCTTTTATTTTTTCTATTAAATTTTCATCATAAATAGTATCAGCACAGTAGCCATAACTTTTGGGTGGTACGGCGGCGATAGTGACCTCACTATTGGGAACAATGGTTCCTTTTTTGGTTACATAGTCCTCGCCTGATTGTAGCCTTTCGTAAAAGCTGGCTGGAATTTCATAAAATCTTACCCTATCGCTATCAATTTTCCGGGGCTTCTTTTTTTGCCTGAAAAGAAATCCCCAGCATTCAATCCGGTGTAAAACTTTAAAGCAGTCAACCGTTATTTTTTTCTCATCCACAATTAATCCTTCGGCTTTTAAAGGATGAAAAAACAGTTTATAACTTAATGTGGTGCTAGCCACCTCTAACTGCAATTTTAAGATTACTTCTAAGGCAGCGGGGGCATGGAGATGCACGTCTTGCGTTCTGTTTAAAAGACTCATACTGGTAAGCAAGCCAATTAACCCGAAGTAATGGTCGCCATGTAAATGAGAAATAAAAATATGGCTGATTTTACTCCTTCGGATTTTATACTTAGCCATCTGCATTTGTGTGCCTTCACCACAATCAATTAAAAAAATATCTTCCTGCGTTTGCAAAACCTGGGCAGTGGGGTATCTTTCAAATGCTGGAATGGCTGAGTTGTTACCCAATATGGTTAATGCTAACATGGATATATTGAAGTGTTAATGAATGTACAATTGTTGCACAGGACAAATTTTATGTAAGAAATGTTGCATGTAGTTATTACCCTTACCCTATTTAAAGTTTTTCAATTAACTCAAATAAATTAATACAAAACTTAATCATCTCCTAAAATTTCCCTTTCTATCTCTTCCATTTGTACTATATCCCATGCTTCACTTTCGGATGGGGTTACATTCAGTAGCTCCAGAATTCCTAATTCATCAAGGCTGTCTTCAACAATTTTTTGAAGTCCACAAATTACACAGGAGCAATTAGCTTCGTAAAATTTATGTTGAACATCTGCAAGTATTTTGCAAGCCGCTTCATCTATTTCCATTACATCTTTAAGATTCAACACAACATGCGGTATGTCTTTTTGAATGTACGAAAGCATCATTTCAGCTAGTTCCGCTGTCATAATAACAGACAATTTCGTTTCTGTCGGTTTTATCACAACGAATTTCTCTTTGGTATCTATTTTGACATTCATTAACGTGGTGTTTATTTGGTAGGTGTCGTTTGCTTCGCAATGTATAAAATATTTTCTTCACCCTTTTAACAAGGATGCTTTTTAAAAGAAGCATTTTTGAATCTATTGTTTTATAACAACAATTTAACGCCTGATATCTTTCAAAAAATATGAACATAATAAAGTTTAATCATCTGGTCATTTATCAGTTAATCAAAACAGTAAAGTTGTTGAACCCAACTTTTCAACATATTAACAATTACATTACAAGGCAAACTAAATCTACCAAATAAACGTTATTATTGTACAAGCTAAATTCAATATAAATGGATAACAACTTTTCAGCCCAGGTTAAAGAAATTATTTCCTACAGTAGGGAAGAAGCGCTGCGTTTAGGAAATGATTTTATTGGCACCGAACATTTGGTCTTAGGATTAATAAGAGATGGCGAGAATACCGCTATTAAAATCTTAAAGTCTCTCAATATAGACCTATACGAACTTCGTAAAGAGATAGAGGTAGCCGTAAAAGATAAAACCGGGAAAAATATTGCTAACATCAACTCCTTGCCTTTAACTAAACAGGCAGAAAAGGTAATACGAATAACAGTCCTCGAAGCAAAGGCTCACAAGAGCACCCTCGTTGAAAGCGAACACCTAATGCTTTCTATTCTAAAAAATAAAGAAAATATTGCAACACAAATTTTAAATCAATTTGATGTGGATTACGATATGTTCAAAAACGAGTTGGGATTTGTAACCAGCAATCCACCTAAGGCAGAATTCTCTGACGAAAATGATGATGATTTTGATGAAGAAAGAAAGCAATATAGTCAACAGCAAAAAGCGCAACGTGGAGCTGCCAATCAGCCAAAAACAAAAACACCTGTGCTGGATAATTTTGGCCGGGACATTACAAGACTTGCAGAAAATGGTTCTTTAGATCCGATAGTAGGCAGGGAGGTTGAGATTGAAAGGGTATCGCAGATTCTTTCAAGGAGAAAGAAAAATAACCCGATTTTAATAGGCGAACCTGGAGTGGGCAAAACAGCTATTGTAGAAGGTTTGGCACTAAGAATTGTTCAAAGAAAAGTAAGTCGGGTTTTGTTTGACAAACGAGTGGTATCACTTGATTTAGCTGCCCTTGTTGCCGGTACTAAATACCGTGGACAGTTCGAGGAAAGGATGAAAGCCATCATGAACGAACTGGAAAAAAACAGGGATGTTATTTTATTTATTGATGAAATACATACCATTGTTGGCGCAGGTGGAGCTAGTGGTTCTTTAGATGCTAGTAATATATTTAAACCTGCTTTGGCAAGAGGTGAGTTGCAATGTATTGGCGCTTCTACATTGGATGAATATCGCATGCATATTGAAAAAGATGGTGCACTGGATCGTCGTTTTCAAAAAGTAATTGTAGATCAGCCGTCAGTTGAAGAAACCATACAGATTTTGCTAAATATTAAAAGCAAATACGAAGATTATCACAATGTAACGTATAGTGCTGAGGCAATTGATGCTTGTGTTAAGTTGAGTGAGCGCTATATGACAGACAGGTTGCTTCCGGATAAGGCGATTGATGTATTGGACGAAGTGGGAGCAAGAAAACACATCAAGAATATTAATGTGCCCGAAGATGTAATTGAATTAGAAAAAAAGATTGAAGACATTAAGTTAGAGAAAAATAAGGTAGTAAAAAGTCAGCGTTTTGAAGAAGCAGCTTCTTTAAGGGACTCCGAAAAACGGTTGCAGGAAGATTTGGAAAAAGCAAAAAATGATTGGGAAGAAGAGAGCAAGCACAAGCGTTTTCCTATTGAAGAAGAAGACATTGCTGAAGTAATCAGCATGATGACAGGGATACCCGTTAAACGAATGGTGCAGGCAGAAACAGATAAGCTCCGCCGCATGGGTGATGATTTAAAAAATGCAGTCATTGGCCAGGAAGAAGGTATATCCAAAGTCGTTAAAGCCATTCAGCGCAACAGGGTAGGATTGAAAGATCCAAAAAAGCCTATCGGTACATTTATTTTTCTTGGCCCTACCGGGGTTGGTAAAACAGAACTGGCCAGAAGCCTGGCCAGGTATATGTTTGACAATGACGATTCGTTGATAAGGATCGACATGAGCGAATACATGGAGAAGTTTACGGTGAGTCGTTTAATTGGTGCACCTCCGGGTTATGTTGGGTACGAAGAAGGTGGGCAGCTTACCGAAAGAGTAAGACGCAAGCCTTATAGCGTAATTCTTTTGGATGAAATAGAAAAAGCGCACCCAGACATTTATAATATTTTATTGCAGGTTTTAGATGATGGACAACTAACCGATGGTATGGGTAGAAAAGTAGATTTTAAAAATACCCTCATCATTATGACATCCAATATTGGTGCCCGACAGTTGAAAGACTTTGGCGAAGGCGTGGGTTTTGCAACACAGAACAGAATGCAAAATGTAGATGAAAATAACAAAGCGGTTATTGAAAAGGCATTGAAGCGTACGTTTAGTCCGGAGTTTCTAAACAGGATAGATGATGTGGTGATCTTTAATTCCCTGACCAAAGAAAATATTTTTGATATCATAGATATTTTGATGAAGGGAGTAATGAAACGGTTGGTAAACCTTGGATTTTCTATGGAACTTTCACCAGCTGCAAAGGATTTTATAGCTGATAAAGGTTACGATGCTCAATTCGGTGCAAGACCGCTTCACAGGGCCATTCAGAAATACCTGGAAGATCCTTTAGCAGAAGAAATTTTGAGCATGCAGGTAAAAAGTGGTGACATTTTAATTGCTGATATGGATGAATCTAAAGAAAAAATAACCTTTACATTAAAGCAACAGGAAAAAAAGGAAGAAGAAGCAACAACATCCGAAGCATAAAATTGCTTAGATGAAATCATAATAAAGCCACTCATTATATTGGGTGGTTTTTTACTTTGAGGGATAGTTATTTTTGTTGACTTTTGTATGAATGAAAAGGAAAATAATTACCATTGATGGATGGTCATCTTGTGGAAAAAGTACACTTGCTAAACAAATGGCTAAAATACTTGGGTATGTATATATTGATAGCGGGGCCATGTATCGTGCAATCACTTTATATTTTTTAAGAAACAGTATCGATATCACTAATAAGACGATGCTAGAAAATGCATT
>JANPNY010000375.1:0-19563 GCA_031427745.1 Chitinophagaceae bacterium
GGCCAGCTATAAATGAATTTGCGGAAAATCTTGCAGCCTATCACAAGGTAAAGCATGTAGTTACCTGCGCAAACGGCACGGATGCGCTACAAATTGCCATGATGGCTCTTGGTTTGCAACCCGGCGATGAAATTATCACTCCATCTTTTACCTATATCGCAACTGTGGAAACAGCTGCGTTGTTGCACCTTAAACCAGTATTTGTAGAGGTTGATCCCCAAACATTTTGTATAGATGTGGCTGCCATTGAAAAAGCCATTACCCCTAAAACAAAGGCAATAGTTCCTGTGCATCTATATGGCCATGCAGCAGATATGGAAAAAATTATGGCGATTGCAAAGGCGCATAATTTATATGTAATTGAAGATAATGCACAGGGTATTGGCTGCGATTACACCTTTAGTGATGGCACCGTAAAAAAAACAGGAACTATTGGAGACATTGGTTGCACCTCTTTCTACCCTTCAAAAAATTTGGGCGCTTATGGCGATGGTGGTGCAATATTCACCAACGAAGAAGCGTTAGCTACGCAATTAAAAATGATAGCCTCACATGGTCAGAGCAGGCGATATTACCATGATGTGGTAGGTTGTAACTCAAGGTTAGATACCATACAGGCAGCAATTTTAAATATAAAACTGAAGCATCTGGACGAGTACATAGCTGCACGCAGAAAAGCCGCAGCCTATTATGATAATGCATTTGCCAACCAGGCAAAAATTACCACTCCGTTCCAGGCTGCTTACAGCAACCATGTTTTTCATCAATACACTTTAGTGTTAAATGAAGTAGACAGAGATGGGTTAAACGCTTTTCTTGCCAAAGAAGGAGTGCCGTCAATGATTTATTACCCGGTGCCTTGTCACAAACAAAAAATGTTTGATGCATTTGGTGGCAATAGTTTTCATTTGCCGGTTACCGATTGGCTTACCGAGCGGGTAATTTCGTTGCCGGTGCATACAGAGCTGGAAGAAGAACAGCAGGAATTTATAGTTTCGAAAGTATTATCATTTATTCAATAATTATCAACAATTTAAATTATGAAAATTGCAGTAATTGGAACAGGATATGTAGGTTTAGTGAGCGGAACCTGTTTTGCAGAAACAGGTAACCAGGTAACTTGTGTAGATATTGATAAAAACAAAATTGCGAAATTAAGTTCAGGTGAAATTACCATATTTGAACCCGGCTTGGAGAAACTATTTTTACGTAACCAAAAAGAAAACCGGCTTCGGTTTACAACTTCGTTGGAAGAAGGTATTGAAGGAGCAGAAATAATTTTTCTTGCCTTGCCCACACCGCCCGGTGAAGATGGGAGCGCTGATTTGAAATATATTTTGGGTGTAGCGGAAGAACTTGGAAAAATTATCAAAGAATACAAAGTAATCGTTGATAAAAGTACCGTACCTGTGGGCACTGCAGATAAAGTACAGGCAGCGATTGCAAGAAATGCAACGGTAGAATTTGATGTAGTAAGTAATCCCGAATTTTTAAGGGAAGGAGTAGCTGTTGAAGATTTTATGAAACCTAACAGGGTTGTAATTGGTACCACCTCCGAAAGAGCAAAAAAATTAATGAACGATTTGTATGCACCTTTCGTTCGCCAGGGTAATCCCCTTATTTTCATGGATAAAAGAAGTGCTGAGCTTACTAAATATGCTGCCAACTCTTTCTTAGCAACAAAAATCACTTTCATGAATGAAATTGCCAATTTGTGTGAACTTTTGGATGCAGATGTGGATATGGTAAGAAGGGGCATGGGTACAGATGAAAGAATAGGAAGAAGATTTTTATTTCCTGGCATTGGCTATGGCGGCAGTTGTTTTCCAAAAGACGTACAGGCACTGGCAAAATCGTCAACAGAGGTTAAGTACGAATTTAAAATACTGGATGCCGTAATGGATGTAAATGAAAAACAAAAATTACATTTAATGCCTTTTATAAAATCATATTTTAACAATGATCTTACAGGTAAAAAAATTGCTATCTGGGGCCTTGCATTTAAACCCAATACAGATGACATTAGAGAAGCACCCGCTTTATATATGATTGAAGAATTATTAGCTGCTGGCGCTACAGTAGCCACTTTTGATCCTGAAGCAATGAAAAATGTTAAACAACTACTGGGTGATACTGTAACTTTTGCAGAAAGTCAGTATGATACATTAAAGGATGCAGATGCACTGGTAATAGCAACGGAGTGGAGTGAATTTAGAACGCCTGATTTTAACAGAATCTCTTCCATGCTAAAAAACAAAGCCATTTTCGACGGCCGAAATTTATTTGACCTGGTACAACTGGAAAACTTAGGGTATCATTATGTTAGTATTGGAAGGCGTGTAGTAACTCAATAAGCCGAATATTGAACTTTCAAAACCCAAAGCATTTAAATTTTGGTACAATAACTTAAAACTAATCACATAGAAAATTCGTAATTTCCCAAACAATAAACAATGCCTACTAAACGCATATTAATAACCGGAGCTGCTGGCTTTTTAGGGTCTCATCTTTGCGACCGTTTTATAAATGAAGGTTACCAGGTAGTAGGTATGGATAATCTTATTACAGGCGATCTAAAAAATATTGAGCACTTATTTAAACTAAAGGAATTTGAATTTTACCATCACAACGTATCTACATTTATTCATGTAGCTGGTAAACTGGATTATATTTTAAATTTTGCCTCCCCTGCAAGCCCGATTGATTACCTTAAAATTCCTATTCAAACATTAAAAGTCGGATCTCTAGGTACTCATAACTGCCTGGGACTTGCATTTGCAAAAAAAGCCAGGATACTGGTTGCAAGCACAAGCGAAGTTTATGGCGACCCTACAGTACATCCGCAAAATGAAGAATACTGGGGTAACGTAAATCCTGTAGGGCCGAGAGGCGTATATGACGAAGCCAAACGTTTTCAGGAAGCAATGACGATGGCCTACCATACTTTTCATGGTTTGGAAACAAGGATTGTAAGAATATTTAATACTTATGGCCCCAGAATGAGGCTAAATGATGGAAGAGCATTACCTGCTTTTATTGGACAGGCTTTGCGGGGCGAAGATCTTACTGTTTTTGGAGATGGCAGTCAAACCAGAAGTTTCTGCTACGTAGATGATTTGGTAGAGGGCATATATAGATTGCTATTAAGCGAATACGCAGAGCCGATTAATATTGGAAATCCGGATGAAATTTCTTTAAAAGATTTTGCAGAAGAAATCATTAAGCTCACCGGAACCAATCAAAAGATTGTGTACAAACCGCTGCCAACCGATGACCCGAAACAACGACAACCTGATATTACAAAAGCAAAAGAAATATTAGGATGGGAACCCAAGATAAGCAGGGAGGAAGGGCTCAAAATAACATACGAATATTTTAAAGCTTTGCCCAGGAAAGATTTGCATAAATTACCAATAGAATTTACCTCAAGAAATAAAGAAAGTAAAGCCGGCAGCCCCTTATAAGGGCTCTCGTTTTTTTAAATATTTACTGTCAAATAGCCCGAATTACCCGAAAACTGCATAAAACGATATAACCTTATGTACCAGGAATTAATTGAAAAGAAAAATAAGCTTGCCGTAATTGGGTTGGGTTACGTTGGGCTACCAATTGCGCTCGAATTTGCAAAAAAAACTAAAGTAATAGGTTTTGACATCAATGCAAAAAGGGTGGAGATGATGCAGAACAGCATTGACCCTAGCCAGGAACTTGATAAAGAAGCGTTTGATGGCTGCGATATTGAATTTACCAACGATCTGGAAGTATTAAAACAAGCCAACTTCTTTATTGTAGCGGTGCCTACCCCGGTGGACAAGCACAATGTGCCTGATTTAATTCCGGTGCAACGAGCCAGCGAAACTATCGGAAAGGTAATAAAGAAAGGCGATTATGTAGTTTTTGAAAGTACCGTTTACCCGGGTTGTACCGAAGAAGACTGCCTACCGATTATTGAGAAATTATCCGGCTTAAAAAATATTATTGATTTTAAAACCGGGTATTCACCCGAAAGAATTAACCCGGGTGATAAAGAACATACCCTGGCAAAAATAATAAAAGTAGTAAGTGGCTGCGATGCAGAATCTTTGAATGTTATAGCCAAAGTATATGAGCTGGTTGTAACGGCAGGTGTACATAGAGCATCCAGTATTAAAGTAGCAGAAGCTGCAAAAATTATTGAAAATACCCAACGTGACCTCAACATTGCATTGATGAATGAACTATCCATCATTTTCGATAAAATGAATATAAACACCTTTGAAGTGCTGGAAGCTGCAGGAACCAAATGGAACTTTCTCAAATTTAAACCCGGCCTTGTGGGCGGACATTGTATTGGTGTAGATCCCTATTATTTAACCTACAAATCGAAACAATTGGGTTACGATAGCCAGGTAATATTAGCCGGCAGAGTTATTAACGACGGCATGGCGGGGCACATAGCAAAAAAAGTTTTGCAGCACATTATAGTTAACAATGGTAATGTAAAAGATGCCAGGGTTTTAGTGATGGGTGCCACGTTTAAAGAAAACGTAAGTGACATCCGCAACAGTAAAGTAGCTGACGTTGTAAAGGAGTTACAGTCTTTTTCCTTAAACGTTCATGTAACAGATCCACATGCAGATAGTGATGAATTGATGCATGAATATGGATTTGGCCTCACCTCGGAAATCAGGAACGATTACGAAGCTGTTATTATAACAGTGCCACATAAAGCCTATAATTCATTTGATGAGGCATATTTTGCTGGTATCACCAAAAAAATGGCATTGATTGCCGATTTGAAAGGAACTTACAGAAACGTGATTAAAAACAGGTTTTACTGGAGTTTGTAAAATCGAACTAAGAGTGTACCTAAAAAAATAGAATAGTTGTACTAATTGATTGAAACATGTAAAAAGCAGCCGGTAATGGCAACGGCAAAAATACTTAAATGCACAAAGCATGAGCAACCAATTTCATACAAAAGATTTAAGCAATAGCAATTTTTTAATTACCGGTGGCGCTGGATTTATAGGTAGCCATATTGCAGAATATCTACTCCAAAACAAAGCAAAAAAAGTACGGGTGTTGGATAACCTGGCCAATGGCAAACAAAGCAACCTGGATGTTTTGCAGCAATACAACAATTTTGAATTTATTGAGGGCGATATCAGGAATGTTGAAACCTGTCAGCAGGCTTGCATTGAGATGGATTATGTTAGTCACCAGGCTGCACTGGGTTCTGTACCACGTTCTATTAAGGAGCCTGTTTATTTCAATGAAGTAAATGTGGGTGGTTTTGTAAACATGCTTAAAGCTTCGGGTGATAATAATGTTAAACAATTTGTATACGCTTCGTCCTCTTCGGTTTATGGCGATGAACCAACATTACCAAAAGTGGAAAACCGAATTGGCAATTGTTTATCCCCGTATGCAGCCACAAAAAAAACGAATGAATTGTATGCACAGATATTTGCAGACGTTTATGGCACAAAACTGATGGGCTTCCGCTACTTTAATATCTTTGGGCCAAGACAGGATCCCGATGGCGCTTATGCAGCTGTAATACCTTTGTTTGTAAAAGGAATTATGAAAAAATTGCCCGTGTATATAAATGGTGATGGTGCACAAACAAGAGATTTTACTTTTGTAGACAATGCTGTGCAGGTAAATATTAAAGGCATGTTAACTGATAACCCTGAAGCCTTAAAGCAAGTGTACAATGTAGCAATTGGCGAAAACTTTTCCGTGAATTATTTATACAACCTGGTAAGGAAATCCCTGGAAAGCGACTTTGAAGCAACTTACAGGGAACCGAGGGCAGGAGACATTAGAAATTCCCTGGCCGATATTTCATTGGCGCAAAAATTACTGGCGTATCAGCCAACAAAAAAGTTTGAGGAAGGATTATTAGAAACCATCAACTTTTTTAAAACAACTTACGCTTAATAAAAACACCCTTAAAAAATAGAATATACATTTAACAAACATCAACTATCATCATGCCTTTTACTACAACAGCATTCCCCGGATTATTAATTTATGAACCCAACGTTTTTGAAGACAGCCGTGGCTATTTTTTTGAAAGCTACAATGAAAATGCTTTTTTGGCCGGAGGTGTGGCAATAAAATTTGTTCAGGACAACCAGGCGAAATCCAGTTGCGGTGTTATTCGTGGCTTGCATTTTCAACTAGCCCCTCATGCACAAACTAAATTGATAAGAGCATTATCAGGGAGCATATTGGATGTAGTGGTAGATATCAGGCATGGTTCACCTACTTATGGCAAAGTATTCTCACTGGAATTAACTGCCGAAAACAAGAAGCAGTTGCTGGTTCCAAAAGGTTTTGCCCATGGTTATTCTGTATTGAGTGATACTGCAGAAGTGTTGTATAAATGCGATGCATTTTATCACAAACAAAGTGAGGGCGGCATCTTATTCAACGACCCGGCGTTAAATATTGACTGGCAGATACCTGCTGATAAGGCTATTGTTGCCGAAAAAGATTTGGTACTTCCAGGGATAGAAAATCATACCAACAATTTCATTTTTGAACTTTAATGCAGCATATTTTTTTATGCTGTCCGGTAACAAGCTCCCTCCTTTTTTATGAATAAAATCGTGTAACTAGTGGCAAATAAAACAATTTTAGTAACCGGGGCCAATGGCCAGTTAGGAAGAGAAATGCAGGTAATTGCAACAACATTTCAAGCCTATAATTTTTTATTTGTCACCAGAGAAGCTTTACCGATTGATGATATTGCTGCCGTTGAAAACTATTTTGCTACACATTCAATTGACATTTGTATAAACTGTGCTGCTTATACTGCTGTTGATAAAGCAGAAACTGAAATTGAAAAAGCCAATGCTATTAATGGTACTGCAGTTGGTAACCTTGCTGCACTTTGTAAGCAAAACAATGCCCTCTTTATTCATATCTCAACCGATTATGTATTTGATGGAACGGCCACTTCACCCTATCAAACCAATCATCCGGTGAGTCCGGTAAATGGCTATGGTGCTTCCAAATTATTGGGAGAACAATTGGCACTAAAAAATAACCCAGCCACAATTATTATACGAACCTCCTGGGTGTATTCTTCCTTTGGCAACAACTTTGTAAAGACAATGCTTCGGTTAATGAAAGACAGGGACAGCCTGAATGTAGTGGCCGACCAGGTAGGTTGCCCCACCTATGCCGCAGATTTGGCAAGTGCCATTATGCAAATAATTGACCACCCTTCAACCACATTCAACAATTTTAAACCACATTCAACAATTTATCATTACTCCAATAAGGGCGCTATTAACTGGCACGAGTTTGCAGTTGCCATTAAAGAAATTAGCGGAAGTAATTGTGTGGTTAATCCCATACCATCCTCTCAATATCCCACCCCCGCAAAGCGACCGGGTTACTCAGTTATGGATACCTCAAAAACTGAAGAAACATTTAATATCGTAATACCGGCATGGAGAGAAAGCCTGCACAAGTGCATGGCAATTTTAGACCAATAACACAAGCTGCAACCCTATTTCCCAATAAAGATTTACGCTGAAGTATCTACCAAAAAATTAGATTATCTATCTATTGAAAAAAGATAAATTTTATCTTACCGAATTGATTGCTAGTTACCAACCCCCAACTCTTTGTTCCTAACATACACCAACTTAATATTTTTTTTCTCTGTTTCTCTTTTATCGATTTCAAATTGAGGTAAGGAGTTAATTAGGGAGGTGAGCTTTTGAAAGCCAAAATTTCGTGGATCAAAGTTGGGTTGCTTTTTCATTAACAGGCCGCCTACTTCGCCTAAAAAAGCCCAGCCATTTTCATCTGCCAGGTCATTTATAGAAGCAGAAATAAGATGAATGGTGCTTTTATTGATTTTGTCAATCGTTACTTTAGCAACTGCCTTTGCTTTAACCGGTTTTCCAGGTACATCCTGCACTTCGGCAGTATCTGTACTATCTGTAGTTTCGCTATCTGCCGCTGCTGTTGCAATTACCTCGATGTAAATAAATTTATCGCAGGCAACTATAAATGGATTGGGCGTTTTCTTTTGTCCAATGCCAAACACTTTCATCCCGGCTTCTCTTAACCTGGTGGCCAGCCTGGTAAAATCACTGTCGCTTGATATGATACAGAACCCATCTACCTTTCCGGAGTATAGTATGTCCATTGCATCAATAATTAAGGCGCTGTCGCTTGAGTTTTTTCCGGTTGTATAACTGTATTGTTGTATGGGAGTGATGGCATTTTCCAGCAATACTTTTTTCCAGCCACCTACGGTAGGCTTTGTCCAATCGGCATAAATTCTTTTAAAGGTAGGGGTGCCATATTTGGCAATTTCTTCCATCATACCCTTTACGTTGCTGTAAGGCACATTGTCTGCATCTATCAATACAGCCAGGCGAATATCAGTTTGTATGTTCATATCACAAAGTAACTATTTTATTGGTGTAGCTGTGCCTGCCATTTGAAGAACTGCCGGAAAAAATTTCAATAGCTTTGCCGATATATGGACCCATTTAATGTGATCAATAAAATAATAATTACCTGCAGTAACCGCATTGCGCCGTACCTGCAAAAAGAAACAGAAGAATTAGGGTATAAGCCTGTAAGAGTTTTTAAAACGGGCGTAGAGTTACAAGGCACTTTAAAGGATTGTATAAAACTTAACCTGAATCTGCGTTGTGCAAGCCAGGTACTGTTTTTAGTGCATCAATGCCAGGCGGCAACAGGCAACGATTTGTACAACGAAATGATTGATTTTGCATGGGAAAATATTATACCTGCTGATGGGTTTTTCTCCATCACCAGCAATGTGGATAATGATAGCATCAACAACAGTTTGTTTGCCAATGTAAAACTGAAAGACGCCATTGTTGACCGGTTCAGGAATCAAACAGGCAAGCGGCCAGATTCCGGATCTGCTTTAGATAAAACAGTTATTCATTTATATTGGAAAGAAGATGCTGCAGAAATATTTATAGATACTTCCGGCGAAACATTATCTAAACATGGGTACCGAAAAATACCCGGCAAAGCACCCATGCTGGAGGCGCTTGCAGCAGCAACTTTACTGGCCACCAAATGGGATCGCAAATCTCCCTTTATTAACCCCATGTGCGGATCATCTACCCTTGCCATAGAAGCTGCTTTATTGGCCACCAACAGAAAGCCCGGTCTGTATAGAAATAACTATGCCTTTATACACTTGGTTGGTTACAATCAATCCATGTATGAAACAGAAAAGCAACAGTTGCTCAACATCATTACCGAAGTGCCGGGATTAAAAATTATAGCAACTGATATTAGCCA
This sequence comes from Chitinophagaceae bacterium, assembly GCA_031427745.1. Taxonomy (GTDB): domain Bacteria; phylum Bacteroidota; class Bacteroidia; order Chitinophagales; family Chitinophagaceae; genus Ferruginibacter. The sequence continues at coordinate 9,298 of JANPNY010000375.1, forward strand.
GGATGCTATCAATATTTCTAAAATAAATGCAGAGGCTGCCGGCGTAGAACAATTGATTGAATTTGCTGTGGGTGATTTTGAAACAACGACTGTTCCGGAAAATGAAGCGGGTGTTGTTTTTTTTAATCCTGAATATGGAGATCGTTTAGGTGAAGAAGCCGCACTGCAGGTTACCTACAAGCGCATGGGCGATTTTATGAAACAACAATGCAAGGGTTACTCCGGATATATTTTTACCGGCAACCTGGAGCTTGCAAAAAAAATTGGACTTAAAGCAAGCAGACGAATAGAATTTTATACCAGCAAAATTGACTGTCGCTTGCTGGAGTATGACTTGTACAGCGGAAGCAGGCAGAAAGATGTTTTGAAAGTGGACTTATAATCTGTACCGTATGAACCAACCGAAACCGATTATTTAAGTTATTATAAAACCTAACAACACCGTAAAATGAAAGAACTTTTACAACAATATGCAGGGCACAATGCCTGGGCAAATTTACTTTTAACTGATACTATTAAACAATTACCCGAAGAAACTATTAAGTATGAAATGCTGAGTAGTTTTCCGTCGATTTTTAAAACAGTTTTACATTTGCTGGATGCCGAAAATATGTGGTGGCAACGAATAAAACTACAGGAACATGTACAAAGACCCAGCGAAAATTTTACAGGTAATTTTGAGGAGTTGCAAAAAAAATTATTGCAACAGTCTGCACAGTACGAGGATTGGATTGCTGCTGCAAATGAATTTCAATTGCAACATGTATTTGCCTATCAGCGCAGCAAAACAGAACAGTGCAAACAACCGATAGCAGAAACTTTGCTGCATATTTTTAACCACGGCAGTTATCACAGGGGGCAGGTGGTAACTTTGCTTAGGCAGGCTGGTGTTACAAAAATTCCTTCTACAGATTTCAGTGCCTACTACAGGCTGCGAAAAAATAATTCCACTAAAAAATAAAAAGTGCCCAATGTCGTAGACACTTTTAAATAAAGTTTGATGAGAACTGTTTAATCCCTGCTTCTTCCTAAGTAAATCATTATGTATTGTGCCAACATTGCAACAGAAGCCAACGCAGCCACTACATACGTAAGCGCTGCCCATTTTAAAGCATCCGCTGCCTGGTCATGCTCTTTGTTACGGGTAATATTGGAAATATTTAACCATTTTAATGCCCTGTTGGAAGCATCCAATTCTACCGGCAAAGTAACCAGGGAGAATAAAGTGGTTATGGCAAAAAGAACGATACCAAACAACAGCAGCGTTTGGTTACCACCGCCAAATCCCAAAATGCCGAGCCCTGCAATAATTACCCACTGCGACAGCGTTGTACTGATTTGTACAACCGGTACCAGCCTGCTCCGGAGCATTAACATGGAGTATGCCGTTGCATGTTGCACAGCATGGCCACATTCGTGTGAAGCTACTGCGGCGGCAGAAACATTTTTGCCTTCGTACACCTCTGCACTAAGATTGACAGTTTTATTAACAGGGTCGTAATGATCGGATAAAAAACCCGGTACAGATGTAACCTGCACATCATAAATACCACTGTCTTTCAGCATTTTTTCGGCTACTTCTTTACCACTTAAGCCAGATGATGTTGGCACTTCACTGTATTCTTTAAACTTGCTTTTTAATCGTTGCTGCACTATCATACCAATCACCATAAATAGTACAGAGATTAATATCATTCCCATTGTCATAAATATATTTTTGTAGAGAATATACAAATGATAAGCCAATGTAAATGGCTGTCAAAAAGACAATTTTATATTTAGCCAAGTGTTATCGTTAAATTAAAAACACCCGAACTTACTGTCCGGGTGCTGCATAAATTGTACGTTGTAAAAAAGTGCTTAATCAAGTTTACCCACCATCTCTGCAGGTATTACCCAGGCATCAAAATCTTCAGAAGTTACATAGCCCAACTTTACTGCCATCTCTTTTAAAGTAGTGCCTTCCTTATGTGCTTTCTGTGCAATTTCTGCAGCCTTATAATAGCCAATTTTTGTGTTGAGCGATGTAACCAGCATCAAACTATTATCAACATGCTTTTTAATATTGGCTTCAATGGGTGCCAGGCCAATAGCACATTTATCATTGAAACTTACACAACCATCACCAATTAATCTTGCACTGTGTAAGAAATTATAAATCATTACCGGTTTAAATACATTTAGTTCAAAATGCCCCATGCTGCCGCCGATGCCAATAGCAACATCATTGCCCATTACCTGCGCAGCAATCATGGTGAGTGCTTCGCATTGTGTAGGGTTTACCTTGCCCGGCATAATGGAAGATCCGGGTTCATTATCAGGTATAAATATTTCGCCGATACCGCTGCGGGGACCACTGGATAACATACGGATATCGTTGGCAATTTTCATTAAACTTACTGCCACTGTTTTTAGTGCGCCGTGAGCTTCTACAATGGCATCATGCGCTGCTAATGCTTCAAATTTATTTTCAGCAGTTATAAAAGGCAGGCCGGTTAAAGTTGCAATATGTTTTGCTACATTTTCTGAATAATTGGGCGGTGTATTAATACCTGTACCAACAGCGGTGCCGCCTAAAGCCAGTTCACTTAAATGAGCGAGGGTATTTTTAATTGCTTTTAATCCATGGTTTAGCTGACTTACATAACCACTAAACTCCTGCCCTACGGTTAACGGTGTTGCATCCATAAAATGAGTACGGCCAATCTTTACTACTTTCATAAACGCAGTACTTTTTTCCTGCAAAGTGTCTCTTAGTTTTTCTATACCGGGGATGGTAGTTTCCATCAAAATTTTGTAAGCCGCAATGTGCATAGCTGTGGGGAAAGTATCATTGCTGCTTTGCGATTTGTTTACATCGTCATTGGGATGCAAAAACTTTTCTTTATCTGCAAGCGTACCGCCATTTAGCACATGACCACGATAGGCCACTACTTCATTCACATTCATATTGCTTTGGGTACCGCTTCCTGTTTGCCACACAACCAAAGGGAAATAATCATTTAGTTTATCTGCTAATATTTCGTCGCATACTTGGCCAATCAGGTCACTTTTCTCCTGCGATAAAATGCCTGCATCCAGGTTGGTAAGTGCTGCTGCTTTTTTTAGATAAGCAAACGCCTTGATGATTTCTTTGGGCATTTTATTTATGTCCTGGGCAATTTTAAAGTTATCGATGCTGCGTTGGGTTTGTGCTCCGTAATAGGCATCCACCGGTACTTTTACTTCTCCCATGGTATCTTTCTCAATCCTGTATTCCATATTTTTAGTTTTACATTTTGTGTGGTTAGAGAGCGGCGAGCTACGAGCTGTGAGCTGCGAGATACTAACTATGAATCCAGCTTTTGCCTTCCTCGAGGCCAGCAGCTCAAAGCTCAAAGCTCTTTTCTTGCTCGTAGCTAGCAGCTCATAGCTCGTAGCTCCAGGTAGCTTAAGTCCTAAGTTTATTCATAAACGCCATTAGCATTTTTTGTTCTTCGTCAATATCATTTTTCACCTGTGTACATAAATCACTGTCGCCAAAATTAACGGCTTCTGCAATCAGCAATTGCGTTTCCAACTCATAAGTAGAACCTAAGGCAATTTGTATAAAACGATTATAATCTTTTTCACTGCTTCTGCTGCTTCCTTCTGCAATATTTGACGAAATAGAAACTCCAGCTCTGTTAATTTGGGATACAATTCCATACTTTTCTTCTTTAGGAAAAGTAGCTGTATACTTAAAGCAATTAACTGCAATTTGAAATCCCTTTTGCCAGATTTTGAGCTCTTTGAAATTTCTCATATAGTTTGTTTAGGTTGTTTAATTATATTGAAGCTACGAGCTGTGAGCTACGAGCTATGAGCTGTGAGCTACGAGCTATGAGCTATGAGCTGCGAGCTACTAGCTTTGAGAACCCAGCTATTCCCTTGCTCGAAGCTAGTAGCTCACAGCTCGTAGCTTCTCTTCTTGCTCACAGCTTGTTTCTTGCTAGCAGCTCATAGCTCGTAGCTTTCTTCCTTATTTCCCAATAAAAACCGGTTTCCTTTTTTCTAAAAAAGCACTTGTTCCTTCTTTCATATCCCCGGTATCAAAGCATTCACCGAAGGCTCTAATCTCTTCTTCAAATCCATTTTTATTTTCATCAAATACGGCATTGGCTGCTTCAATACATTTAGCTACGGCAATTGGAGCTTTAGAGTTTATTACCTGCAAAATGGATTTAGTCTTACCCAGTAATTCTTCTGCCGGCACTACATAATTTACCAACCCGTATTGCAACGCAGCGGCAGCGTCAATGATGCTGGCACTGATGAGTAGTTCTAATGCTCTTCCTTTTCCAATTAACTGGGTAAGCCTTTGTGTACCGCCATAACCTGGTATCAAGCCAAGGTTAACTTCCGGTTGTCCAAATTTGGCATTGTCGCTCGCAATACGAAAATGACAGGCCATTGCCAGTTCGCAACCGCCGCCCAATGCAAACCCATTTACAGCCGCAATAATTGGCTTTTTACTATGCTCAATTTTAAAGAAAATATCCTGGCCTCTTTTTGCAAGGGCCATCGCCGATTCTTTTGTAAGTCCGGCAAACTCGGTGATATCCGCACCAGCAACAAATGCTTTTGGTCCGGAGCCGGTGATGATGGCAGATTTGATTGCGGGGTTATTATTTACTTCATCGACGGCGTTGCTTATATCTGTAAATACGTCTTTATTCAATGCATTTAATTTGTCTGGCCGGTTGATGGTGATCGTCAAAATTCCATCGGTTTCTTCAGTGAGTATGGTGCTGTACATATAATGTCTTTAAAAATCCCTGTTAGTTTTTACCCAGCTTGTAATATAATCCGCAATATCAGTAGTGGTGGTGCCGGGAGGAAATAATTTACCGACTCCCATATTGTTAAGTTCCTGCATGTCCTCATCAGGTATAATACCTCCGCCTGTTAGCAGCACATCGTTCATTTCTTTTTCCTTCATCAGTTTTATTACTTTGGGGAATACCGTATTATGAGCACCGCTTAAAATACTGATACCAATGGCATCTACATCTTCCTGCAACGCAGCATTTACCACCATTTCGGGTGTTTGGCGCAGCCCAGTATAAATAACTTCCATACCAGCATCCCGTAATGCAGTGGCTATTATTTTGGCACCACGGTCGTGGCCATCCAATCCCACTTTTGCTACTAGTACTCTGATGGGTCTGTTCATAAATTAGTTATTTCAAAAAGTATTATTGCAATAACGATAATGCATTTTCAATCCGATTAATCGTTTCTTCTTTACCAACCATTGTGGCAATTTCAAATACGCCGGGGCCAAATTTTCCACCTACCAGCATGATTCGTAAAGGCCCCATTAGTTCGCCGGGTTTTAATTGGTTCACTGCTGCAATCTCTTTAAAGTCCTTTTCCAATTCTATATGCTCCCAACTACTTGAGAGTTGATAAGTTCTTATCAGTTCCACAAAAAACAGGTTTTTGTGCTCATTCCATTTTGCCTTAATATCAGCAACATCAATACTGGCAGGTGGCTGAAAAAAGAAGGATCCTTGTGTGTAGAAATCAGGCAATAATGTACAGCGACCTTTTACCAGGTTTAACACTTTTGTAAAATAACCGGCATCACTAATAACTACACCTTTTGATTCAAAAATAGCTTTTACCCTATCTTCATAATTACTAACATCCAGTTTTTGAATCCACTCATGATTGTACCATTTCGCTTTTTCAAAATCGAATTTGGCACCACCTTTATGTACTTTTTCTATACTGAACTTTTCTATTAATTCTTCCAATGAAAAAATTTCCTGCTCGGTACCATCATTCCAGCCAAGTACCGCTAACAGGTTAATAAAAGCCTCCGGTAAAAAACCTATTTCTTTAAACCCTTTGGTAATTTCTTTAGTTGCCGGGTCCTGCCAGTCCATTGCATACACCGGAAAGCCGAGCCGGTCTCCATCACGTTTACTCAGTTTACCATTCCCATCAGGCTTTAAAATTAAAGGAAGATGCGCCCATTGTGGCATTGCATGCAGACCAAACAAATGTTTCCACAATAAAATATGGACAGGGGCACTCGGCAGCCATTCCTCCCCCCTGAAAGCATGGCTGATTTTCATTAAATAATCATCCACCACTACAGCAAGGTGATACGTAGGCATACCATCAGCCTTCAATAAAACCTTATCATCTACATTGTTGCTGTCAAATTCTATATCTGCCCTTATCATATCCGTAAAAGGAATTATTTCATCTGCATTTACTTTTATCCTGATTACGTACGGCGTTCCTTTAGCCAACAACGCTTGTGTTTCTTCAGGTAGTAGCCGCAAGGAATTATTCATTTGCATACGTATCCGTTGGTCGTATTGCAAACTGCTGTTACCACTTGCTTTTAGTTTTTCCCTCATAGCATCCAGGTCATCAGTAGTATCAAAAGCATAATAGGCATGCCCCTCTTTTACCAACTGCTCAGCATATTGCCGATATATTGCTTTTCTTTCACTTTGCCTGTAAGGTTCGTACTCGCCACCGTGCAGCACGCTTTCATCTGGCGTAAGGCCGCACCAGTGTAAACATTCAAAAATATAATCTTCTGCTCCTTCCACAAATCGTGACTGGTCAGTATCTTCCACTCTTACTATAAAATCGCCGCCATGTTTTTTGGCAAATAAATAATTGAACAAAACGGTTCGTACACCGCCTAAGTGCAGCCCTCCTGTTGGGCTTGGGGCAAATCTTACTCTTACTTTATTAACCATACTGTAAAGATACAAGCCATCAGCCACCTCCCCAACAATAACTAATTCGTAATTTGCCCTATGTTGTATCTGGTAAAAACGCCCTGGTGGTTACAAAAACTTTACCCGGAATGTACCTGGCAAATGCCGGGTAAGGAAAAAATAATCTACCTGAGTTTTGATGATGGCCCTCACCCATCAGCAACTCCGTTTGTACTAGATGAGCTAAAAAAATATGAGGCTAAGGGTACTTTTTTTTGTATCGGAAAAAACGTGGAGTCAAACGCAACTTTGTATAAAAGAATATTAGATGAAGGACATGCAGTTGGTAACCACACCTACCAGCATTTAAATGGATGGCGAACCCCAAAAGATGTATATCTACAAGATATTGCTGAAGCAGGCAAATTAATTAAGTCAGATTTATTCAGACCTCCTTATGGCAAAGTCACGAAGGCTCAATTAAAAAACTTATCGGAAGTACCCTACCGATTGTCGCCTGTAATGTGGACGGTATTAAGCGGGGATTTTGATACCAACTTATCTAAAGAAAAATGCCTGAAAAATGTACTCCATAGAACCACCAAAGGATCAATTATTGTATTTCATGACAGCGAAAAAGCTTTTGACAAACTACAATTTGTTTTGCCACAGCTGTTATCATTTTTTACTGAAAAAGATTATCAATTTAAATCGATAAAAATAAAATGAAAAAATTGGGGAGATGGGAAGCGGAAAGTTTGGTGCAAAAAATTGGGCCTGAGTAGAAACTCTGGCCCGTTTTTAATCCGTACCCTATGAAAACTGTTCGCAAAGTACATTAATTTTTGAACTTGCCAAATAAATTGTTAGATATTTTTTTATTTCGAAATATTACAGCTTAAACAAATCCAAATACAGGTGGAAATGAAGGCACCGTCTATTTGCAAAAACAAATTTAAGCCCCGCTTTAACTGTATAAATGGTTACTTTTATTGGTTTAGTGACATTACTAATTGGATAAAGATTTACTACCAAAATGAATTTAATAGATACTCATTGCCATCTGTATGATGAGCAATTGATTGCTGATATTGACGCAGTTATGGAACGAGCAGTTGCAGCTGGTGTTCAAAAGTTTTACCTGCCGGCTATCGACAGTACTACCACTATAGCTATGTTATCGCTCGAAGAAAAATTCCCCGGCAAATGCATAGCCATGATGGGCCTGCATCCCTGCCATGTAAAAGACAATTTTAAAACAGAACTTGAAATGGTAGCCGATTGGTTAACCAAAAGAAATTTTGCAGCAATAGGAGAAATTGGCCTTGACTATTTCTGGGATACAAGTTTTGTAAAAGAACAGCAGGAAGCATTTAGAACGCAGATTGAGTGGTCGATACAATACAATTTACCGATAGTAATTCATACCCGTAATTCCATGCAGGAAACGATTAACATTGTAAAAGAATATTCAGCTAAAGGCGTGAGAGGTATTTTTCATTGTTTTGGAGGCAGTTACGAAACTGCCAACGAAATAATTAAAGCCGGTTTTTATCTTGGTATCGGTGGCGTACTAACCTACAAAAAAGCCGGACTTGCAGATGTATTACAGCAAATAGACCTGGCACACCTTGTTTTAGAAACCGATTCCCCTTATTTAACCCCGGTTCCTTTTAGGGGCAAGCGAAATGAAAGCAGTTATCTTTCCTACATAACTGCAAAGCTTGCGGAAGTAAAAAATATTTCGCAGGAAGAAGTCGCTGCCATCACAACAGCCAATGCCCAAAAAATATTCGGCTTATAAAAGTTGAACCTGTATTTTTGCCGTCCGGTAAAAATGGAGACGTGTCCGAGTGGTTGAAGGAGCACGCCTGGAAAGTGTGTATATGGGAAACTGTATCAAGGGTTCGAATCCCTTCGTCTCCGCCCAAAAAACATTAAACCTGGAATCTAAAAAGGTTCCAGGTTTTTTTATGCTCCAGGGCGTTCAACTGTGAAATAAAATGGCAGGCTTTATTAAAATTAAATTTATTCAACCTTAATTACTTCGGTGCCATTCTCGATATTTGAAATATACACCGATAATTCAAGCCCCATTGCGGCTTTATATTTAGAAGTTAATCTTTCTGCTATTTCATTTATGGCTTCGTCTTTTACAATATTAATTGTACAGCCCCCAAAACCACCTCCCATCATTCTTGCACCCAATACTGCCGGGTTGCTTTTTACTGCATCTACTAAAAAGTCTGCTTCCTTACAACTTACTTCATATAGCTTGCTCAGGCCCTCATGTGTAGCAAACATTTTTTTACCCAAACCTGTTATATCACCCTTTTCCAGGTGATTGCAGCCGTTTAGCAATCTTTCAATTTCCTCCACTATATATTTACAACGGCTGTATACTAATGCATCTTTTGGCGCAACAAATTTATCCAGCATTTCCATAGTAACATCCCTTAAGGCATTTACAGTTGGATGTTGTTTTTTTACCCAGGCTACCCCTTGTTCACATTGCTGTCTGCGTTCATTATACGCCGATGATGAAAGAGAATGTTTAACATTGGTATTTAATAAAACAATCTTGTATCCATCCAATACAAAAGGTTTATACTCATATGCCATACTTCTGCAATCTAATTGTATCACATGATTCTTTTTCCCAAACATGCTGGCAAACATATCCATGATACCACACATCACACCCGAAAACGCATGTTCTGCTCTTTGTGCAATGCGTACCATTTCCATTTTATCAATACCCAATTCAAACAATTCGTTTAGTGCAAAAACAGTAGCACACTCTACCGCTGCTGAAGAGGAAAGACCTGCGCCAATAGGAATGTCGCCATCCAACACCAGGTTAAAGCCACCAATGGGATATCCTCCTTTTATTAATTGATCTGCTACGCCCAGGATATAAGTACTCCAGGAGCTGGTGGGCTTTATATCTGAAACCGCCACTTCATACGCTTCTTTAAAATCAACGGAGTAAAGATGAATGCTGGTATCAGCACTTTTACTTACTGAAACATAAATAGCCTTGTCGATGGCTGCAGGAAGCACAAAACCATCATTATAATCTAAATGCTCTCCAATAATATTTACCCGTCCAGGAGATCTTACAATTAAGGCAGGACTGGTTCCAAATAATTCACCAAACTTATTAAATACTCTTTCCGTTAGTGTGTTCATAATTGTTCTTAGAATTATTATTCAATTTCAAAAATTGTTAGATTAAAAAAACGCAGCATCATCTTTGCTTTACAATAAATGATTAGGGACAAAAATATATTTTGTATTTAGTATTCCGTGAGTTCTGCTGGTCTTTATTATTTTTTGTGGCTTACCTATTTTTTTTCAAAAAATATTATGGACAGAAATGTTTTTCTTTGAAGTAAATTTCCATTATTCATTTTTGAAACCATTTTTTGTTTGAACCATCGCCGCAACACTATATTGTTGATATTGGCTGCAACTATTGTAAGATTACTGGTTGCACTTACTACAGAATTGGGTAACGATGAAGTATATTATCGCCTCTATGCCGATCCGCTACAAT
>JANPNY010000376.1:0-2615 GCA_031427745.1 Chitinophagaceae bacterium
TGGTAAACACCTGTAACAATGTTGCTGTTTAAAATGAACGACTGTGTAGCACTGCCACCGGCATGGGCTTCTACCCTGCTGTACAGTATCTGACCCGTTGTATTCATTAACCGGATGGTATAATCACCTGCAGGCTGGTTAGCAAATTGCAAATTGATGGTATTGCCTTTTATTGGGTTTGGCGCAACCGTAATGCTGCTGCCTTTTTTACCCAATACCACTTTTACGATGTTACTGTATTTGGCCGCTCCGCTGATGTCGATGGCTTTTATGCGGTAGAAGTTTGCTCCCGGTACAGCACTAACATCCAGCCAATTGTACGTTGCATCTGTGGTAGCTGCTACTGCCTGTGTAGCCACTTTGCCAAAGCTACGTCCATCGGTAGATTTTTCTACCTCGTATCCGGCAAGGTTTAACTGGTTGCCTACTGTCCATCTTACTGCAATATTGCCGTTTAGCTCTGCTGCTTTTACATTGGTAAATGTAACCGGTAATGGTGCACCCAACGGGCCAAATACAAGGCGGAAACGATCCGCTGCAAAAGAACCGGAGTTAGCATCAACGGTAAAATTATAGGTGCTGATACTATTCATATCCACCGGTGTACGGCTGTTAAGATAACTATCCTCTAAAAAGCCCTCCAGTGAAGGGTCTATTTGCTGAGGCCGGAACTCTAGCAGGTACTTATTCGTCCGCATCTGTGTCATATTGTAAAACACGGTGTCATTTACTGTAAATGGCTTTCTTTTTTCAACAGCCAGTTTTACGCCGTCTCTCAGCATGGCAAAGTTTTCATTAAAGTTATTTTGCTTGCGACCATCGTAATCATCAACCAGGTTACTGTAGCTTTCATCCATGGCTACAAAGTTGCCATCCACCATCCTGTTGCCAGAAGTTGCAACGGAGTAAATATTGGTGAATAAAGCAGGATAGTTATTATCCAAAGGCCTAAACACCAGGTTGCTGCCGGCTGCTTTACTACTTTCTATAATATTGATATCTCCGCCGTTGGTACCACCACTGATAAAGAATGCCTGGCCCGATTCGATGTTGTTTACTATACTGCCCGAAACACCATAGCTACCACCACCCGGGGTTACAACATAATCAGTTGATACCTTTGCTAATGTTTGATAGCCGCCCACAGTATTTAGTTTAGGATCCCATACACGGAAAGTGGTAGCAGCTACTGTTCCAGATAAGACGATGGCATTTAAGCTGATAGCGGATGCAAATGGATTACCCACCAATGCAGATTTATCCGCAACCACGGGTGTAGTTTTTGTACCCATGTTTAAGGTGCCTGTTGTGCGAAGTGTGGTTGGTGTAAGTGATGCAGAACTACTGGAAACACCCTGGCTCCTGTCTCCCCTTACAAACAGGAAGTAACCCTGGTAATTGGAGATGGGGTCATTAGTGTTGGTGATAGCTACCAGTAAGTTATTGCTAGGCTCGTACCTGTACATGGATGCACCTTGGGTAACCGCATCAAAACCCAAGGAAAGGGCATTCGATTGCGGGCTGGTTATTTGTGTACCAAAACCAGGAACCCCATCCACGGTTGCAGCTTGGTTTTCCTGCCAGGCATTTTTAATGGTTTGGATAGAAGTAGTTGGTGCAGCAAGCAATCTCCAAGCCCTGTTGGTGTTTTGTGGAATATATCTCTCTACAATAACATTGCCGGAAATATAACTTGTATTACCCGAAGTATTAGCAGCAATTCTGGCTGTTCCAAATTGATTCGATTTAATGGTTAATAATCCATTACCAGCACTAACGTTACCGGCTACGGTTAAAGTACCTTCTGAATTGGCTGCTTCACCGCCAGTGATGTTCAGAGAATTGCCAAGAGATACGTTTCCTGCATTAATGTTTAAATTTTTCAAGTAATTATTAAAACTACCGCTCGTAAAGTAAAGTGTATTATTTGCACCATTAATGGTTAGGCTCGATGTATTGGAACCGGTAAAGGTTCCGGTTCCTGATATTGTCCCATTAATGCTTAAAGTATTAGCTACACCAATGTCAAGTATTTTGCCTGCCGGTATAATAAGATTGTTAATCGTAATGCTACTGTTGTCAGGCAACACGGGTCTTACTGTTGATGCTACGTCTATAGTAATGTTATTGTTAATGATCGGAACGGTATTGCAGCCCCAATTGGCTGCAGTGTTCCAGGCTGTGCTGCTGGTGCTTATCCAATTGTTAGGGCCAATAGATACTGAAATGATATTAGATGTTGCTGGGTTACCAGTAGCACATGTAGCGTTGGAAGTTAATTCTACTTTAATGGCATCAGAGGCTATCAATGTTGCAGTTGCGTAAGTGTTTGCAGTTTGACCAGAAATCAGAATATTATTTTTATACCATTGATAACCTGGACTGCCGCCGTTTGTTGGTGTAGCCGTAAAGGTTACTGATGTGCCATTACAGATAGAAATGGCGTTGCTTACCGCTGATGGATTAGATGAAATGCTTACACTTACCGGGAGGTTTGCATTTACATTTATGGTTCCTGTTGCTGTATTTGTTCCACCTGTACAACCGCCTGTCATGGTTACTGTATAAGTGTTATTGCCTGCTGCTGTTGGCGTGCCACTGATCGTTACCACATT
>JANPNY010000377.1:0-6392 GCA_031427745.1 Chitinophagaceae bacterium
GCCAGCTTGCGGGAAAGTCCCTGTAGTCTTCATCCTGCCTGTCGCCGGTAAAAATAACCAGGTTTTCTTTGGTGCCATTTGCTATTAAAGTGCCATCAATAAAAATAGGGGAGTCTGCATGGGCATATATTCTGCAACCAGCTTCCAGGGTAAGTGTTGCATTGGTATCCACCTTAAATCCGCCTAATAACACATAGGGCTTATTACTGGTAAAAATAACGTTACCGGTAATGGTGCGTCCTCGAAGAAAATTAGCATTTTGTCCGTAAGCCTGTAGCCCTACTTTTTTTGTATTGCCATTGTAATTAATGGCAACAGTGTCCTGTACTATAAATGGCAGGTCGGCAAGGTTTGGATTGATGCGGACCGTTACAAAGACATATATACTGTCGTTGGCAGCAATTTCAATATTGCTGGCTGCAGCACTTGCTATTCCATTAATGTTAATAGTAAATGCAGATGAAGGGCCACCCTGCAATTGCACGCTGCTTAATAATAATTTTTGACTATTGGTATTGATAAGTTTAAAAGATTGTGTGATGGAACCAATGCTGGTAAATACAGTATCGAAAGTAAGACTGTCTGCGCTAGTGCCGAGGCTGGCATTGCTGCTGGTAATAAATGAATCTTTTTGGCATGCTGAAAAGAAGAGGCATCCTGCTACAGCCAACAGGCTAAAAATATTGTTACGCCTACATGCAGAAACGGTGAATGAAAACATGTTCAAATGTACTTGTATTTTTTTATTTAGCTGATGAAGGGTGGGTTATTTGGAGGCAAAAGTGAGCGTAGCGATACCTAATGAAACACCGTCAATTTTTAATAAAGTGTGGCCACTTGCCTCCAGCGTGGCGCCTGTTGTAACTACATCATCAACCAGTAATAATTTCTTCCCTTTTATTAGGTGTTCATTTTTTACCACAAAACTGTCAGCAACATTTTCCCATCGCTCTGTCCGGTGTTTTTTGGTTTGGGTTTCGGTAAATCGCTGCCGGTTAAGGATATCATTCAACACAGGTACCTGCATAACTGCCGCCATGCCGTTGCAAATAACTTCAGCCTGGTTGTAGCCTCTTTTTTTCTGTTTGTCCGGGTAAAGTGGTAATGGAATAAGGCCATCAATATTGTTGAAACGATTACTATCCTTTATTGATTTGCCCATCAGCTCACCAAGGTAAACACCTATTGCCTGGTTACTTTTGTATTTTAGTTGATGCACCAGGTGTTGAATTAATGATTCTTTTGCAAAATAAAACTCACTGCAGGCCGCAGCTAAAGGGATTCTTCCCCAAAATATTTTTTCAATGGGGTTGCCGGCATGTTGAGCAAAATTAGTATGTGGTAGGTTGATGATGCACCTGGCGCAGAGTAAACTATCTTCTCCTAAAATATCTGAGCCGCAACCATTGCACAGGTGTGGGTAAAAAATATGCGATACATCTGATAATATATTTTTGAAATACTGCATCAATAAATATACAATTTAATATAAGTTAGCTCAAAGCCTTGTTTGTTTTAAAACAAATACTGATATAATTCTTCCACTTTTGCCAATGCCACTATCTCAATATTCATTTTTACTTTGGCAATAGACTTGGCATTGTATTTACTCAGGATAATTTTTTCGAAGCCTAATTTTTCAGCTTCAGCAATGCGTTGTTCAATTCGGTTGACAGCCCTTATTTCTCCGCTTAATCCCACTTCTCCGGCAAAGCAATAATGCTGGTTGATGGGTATATCTTCGTAGCTGCTTAACAATGCACTTACAATTGCAAGATCAATGGATGGATCTTCAATTCTTACACCACCTGCTATGTTTACAAAAACGTCTTTTGTTCCAAAATTAAAGCCACCTCTTTTTTCTAAAACCGCTAATAGTAGTTGTAACCGCTTTGCATCAAATCCGGTAGATGTTCTTTGTGGCGTGCCGTACACACTTTGTGTTACAAGAGCCTGTCCTTCTATCAACAAAGGTCTTACACCTTCCATGGTTGCTGCAATGGCAACACCACTTAGTTGCTCTTCTTTTTGTGTAATTAAAATTTCAGACGGATTACTTACCGGCCGCATGCCATTGCTCGTCATTTCGTAAATACCTAATTCTGAGGTGGAACCAAAACGGTTTTTAAGTGTACGTAAAATACGATAGGCATAATGCCGGTCGCCTTCAAATTGCAGCACGGTATCTACCATGTGTTCCAGAATTTTGGGTCCTGCTATAGTGCCATCTTTGGTTATGTGACCGATTAAAAAAACAGGCGTATTGGTTTCTTTAGCAAATCGCTGTAACTCTGCAGCACATTCTCTTATCTGGCTTACACTGCCTGCACCGCTCTCTACATAAGGCGATTGCAATGTTTGGATTGAATCAACAATCACCAGCTGTGGTTTTAGCTTTTTTATTTCCTGAAAAATAGTTTGCGTATTGGTTTGAGTGAGCAAATAAAAATTTTCGTTTTTTGCACCAACCCTGTCTGCTCTCATCTTAATTTGTTGCTCACTTTCTTCGCCACTTATATATAACGTAACAACATCCTGTAGTTGTAAACCAATTTGTAAAAACAAGGTTGATTTTCCAATGCCTGGTTCACCGGCAACCAACACAATACTTCCCAAAACAATGCCTCCGCCTAACACACGATTTACTTCTGCATCGTTGGTGAAAATCCTTTCTTCTTCGGCACTACTTACATCATTGATTGAAATGATTTTTCTTTTTTCATTGCCATTGTAAACAGCCCATTCATCCTTTTCTTTTTTATCGGTGCCCTTTACTACAATCTCTTCTATAAATGTATTCCAGCTATCGCAGTTTGGGCATTTACCTACCCACTTCGGACTTTCAAATCCACAACTCTGGCAAAAAAATCCTGACTTGGTTTTACCCATAAAATAATTGATGATCTTTAAATGGTGATTTTTTAAAGTTGTTTTGATCTAATTCTTTTTGATTAAATCCAAACAACGAAGTCTTTCGAAAATTTAAAACGAATGCGTCTTACTCCGATTGCAAAGTACGGACGAAGCAATTGTATCTTTAAAAATTCTTTACAGAAAATAAACTTTAGCGAGAATACCAGCCGCACACAAGTATTAGTTTTATTTTTTGGACAATTAATAATGGACAATGTTTGTGGGAGAAAATTGTTGTTTGCGCCTGTTAAAAAGCGGTAGTTTTAAAAGTAAGTTTTACACGAGAAAATGAAAACTTTTTATGCTGAAAAGTAAAAGGGTTAGCATTGCTGCTAACCCTTTGTACTTACTAACCCATTAAATTCTACGGCTAAATTACAAATTGCCCCCACAAAAAAAAATTAATTTTTTGGATGTTAATAAGTTTTTTATAACGGTTAGGCCTAGCGTTATTAACCATTTTGGACATGTAAATAACTGAAAATCATAGATATAAAAAATAATATCCCAACTGACCTGACACGATGGCAACTTGAAATTCATTCTAAAAATAATAAAATTAATTTGGTTTATTTTATAAACTAATTTACGTTTACACGACAAAAATACATTTGAAACATTTACTATTTATTCCATTACTTTTCGGCTTCTTCGCTTTACATGCACAATTAAAGGTATCTGGTCGTGTAACAGATAATAAAAATAAGCCCGTTACGGGGGCCAGTGTACAGTTAAAAAATACCTATGATGGAACCACCTCCGATTCCCTAGGTTATTACTCATTTACCACCGAGGAGAAAGGAGAACAAACCATGGAGGTTAGCAGCGGAGGTTATTTTGTGGTGCTTTTAAAAATCATGTTGGCAGATGCTCCCCTTGTTCAAAATTTTACCATAAAAGAGCAGATAACCGAATTAAAGGCAGTTGTAATATCGGCCGGTTCCTTTGAGGCAAGTGATAAAAACAAAGGTGCTGTGTTAAGTTCGATTGATATTGTGACAACGCCCAGTGCAAATGGAGATGTTACCAGTGCCTTTAAATCTTTACCAGGCACACAACAGGTGGGGGAAAGTGAAGGCCTTTTTGTAAGAGGCGGCACAGCCACCGAAAGTAAAATATATATGGATGGCAACCTGGTAAATAACTTTTTTTATAGCAGCACGCCTGGCATAGCCACACGGGGTCGGTTTAATCCCTTTTTGTTTAAAGGAACTGTTTTTAGTACCGGAGGATATTCTGCTCTGTATGGACAGGCACTTTCATCTGCATTAATTTTAGAAAGTGCCGATTTGCCGGACAGGACCCAGGCAGATTTAAGCATTTCAATCGTTGGGGTTGGTGGGGGTATTCAACATCTTTCAAAGGATAAAAAATCATCGTGGGGGGTTTCTTTCAACCATACCAATCTGTGGTTGGCTTTTAACGTGATCAAGCAAAAGCAGCATTTTTTTAAGATTCCTATTTATAACCAGGGCGATGTTAACTTCAGGATAAAGACAAAAAACAACGGCTTTGTAAAATATTATGGATATGTAAGTGCCAACAACACCGCTTTTCGGTCGCCGGATATAGACTCGGCTGCATTGAAAAATGCGTTTGAATTGAGCAACCTTAATATATATCAAAACATAAATTGGAAAGACAGAATTGGGAATGGCTGGAAAATTAATACAGGAATTAGCTTTAGTACCAACAAAGACGATTTAGCCAACGAAACACAGGATGCGAATAACAAAAAGGTTATCGTTACTTCTCCGGGGTTTTATGCGTTTAAAAATTTTGATCTTATAAGTAATAGTATTTATGCCCAGGCAAGGTTGGTACTGGAGAAAAAAATAAGTGGATTAAGTGCAGTTAGATTTGGTTCTGATTATTTTTATAGCAAAGAAAAATCTACCTATACTTTATATAATGGGTTTAAATTTAGTGAAGAAGTAAAAGATAAGCTGTATGCTGCTTTTGTGGAGTCTGATATTTATCTCACCAATAGTTTAGCCGCTAAAATTGGGGGTAGGCTTGAGCATTCTGCCATAATGAATAAATGGAATATTGCACCCAGGGTTTCATTGGCTTATAAACTAGTGTCATGTCAACATAATATTGTCGTATAAAATTTGTAACTTTATCAAAAAACTATGATAAAGTACAAAATCACATTAAGTAAAATAGAGCATGAGCAGCTTGTTACTATTATTTCAAAAGGAGTACACAGTTCGCAGCTCTACCGGACAGCATACATTTTATTAAACTGTGATGAAGGGAAGTACGGGGATAAAATTATTGGTCAGGAGATTTCAAGATTTTTGAAAGTAAGTATGCGGATGATAGATAGAGTAAAGCAACGATTTGTTGAAGAAGGTTTTGAAGCCTGCTTAGAAAGAAAACCAATTGAGCAACCAAAAGAAAAAAAAGTTGATGGAGATTTGGAAGCTCATCTGATAGCATTGAGTTGCAGTAAAGCACCGAAGGGATTTAGCAGATGGTCTTTAAGAATGTTGGCAGATAAAGCGGTAGAATTAAAATATGCTGAAAGTATATCTTACGAAACAGTCCGCAAGGTTTTAAAAAAAACGAATTGAAACCATGGAAAGTAGTAAGCTGGGTAATACCACCAGCGCAGAACAGCCAATTTGTAGCACAAATGGAACAAGTGTTAGATGTTTATAAACGCCCTTATAATAGTGACTTTCCGATAGTTTGCATGGATGAATCGCCTAAACAAATGATTAAAGAAACAAAAATACCTATGCCCATGAGACCCGGTAGCGATGCAAAAGTAGATTTTGAATATGAGAGATGCGGAGTTGCCAATATCTTTATAGCATCAGAACCTTTAAAAGGAAAACGGTATGTAGAAGTTACGGAAAGGAAAACGAAAATAGATTGGGCAGTATTTATAAAGATGATTGCAGATGTGTGGTATAAAAATGCGAAGAAAATAATTTTGGTAATGGACAATCTGGCTACACATAAAGCATCGGCTTTATACGAAGCCTTTGAACCCAAAGAAGCAAAAAGGCTATGGGATAGATTTGAATTTGTTTATACACCCAAACATGGCAGTTGGTTAAATATGGCAGAAATAGAATTAAATGTGTTAATGGGGCAATGCTTAAACAGAAGAATAGACAATATGAAAACAATGAAAGAAGAAGTAAAAGCCTGGGAAAATCACCGAAATAATAAAAAGGCAGTAATCAATTGGCAGTTTACAACTCAGGGTGCCAGAATAAAATTAAAAAGATTATACCCGACAATATTGAATTGACATGACACTAGCACTATGAGCAGTATTAAATTATTTGAAAGTAAAAAAGTAAGAAGTCATTGGGATGCAGAAAAAGAAGCATGGTATTTTTCGGTTATTGATGTGGTTGAAATATTAACCGATAGTAGTAATCCTAGGGATTATTGGTTTAAGATGAAGGTAAGAGTAAAAACTGAGGATGGTCTTGAACTGTCGACAATTTGTCGACAGT
>JANPNY010000378.1:0-3193 GCA_031427745.1 Chitinophagaceae bacterium
AAAGGAATAAACCCGGCAGCCGCAGCGCCAATGGACAATAATATTAATGGCATCATCATTGTAAAACCGCCCTCACCATGTTTTTCATTGAGGGTATTCTGCTCTTTATTCCAGAAAATACTAAAGTACAAACGGAACATATAAAAGGCAGTAAGTCCTGACGTAATTAGCGCTGTATAATAAATAGCCGGGTTGTGATTATAAGCAGCCAATAAAATTTCTTCTTTGCTAAAGAACCCTGCAAATGGCGGTACGCCTGCAATAGCGAGGCAGGCAATTAAAAAAGTAAAATGAGTGATGGGTAACAGTTTTCTTAACCCACCCATGTCTTTCATATCGTTGCTATGTATATAATGAATAACGGCACCGGCACCTAAAAACAACAGAGCCTTAAACATAGCATGTGTAAATAAATGAAACATACTTGCGGTATAACCCAAGCCTTCTTCACCGCCATATTTTGAAACACCCAATGCAAACATCATAAAGCCAATCTGGCTCATGGTAGAAAATGCCAGCACTCTTTTAATATCGGTTTGTGTACAGGCAATTACTGCTGCAATAAATGCAGAGAGGATGCCAACATACCCCACGATACTTAACGCACCGGGAGCAGATAATGCAAATACAGGAAATAATCTTGCCACTAAAAATACACCCGCTACCACCATTGTTGCAGCATGTATTAATGCAGAAACAGGTGTTGGACCTTCCATTGCATCCGGCAACCAAATGTGCAACGGGAACATCGCACTTTTTCCTGCACCACCAATAAATACTAAAACCATGCCCCATGTTAAAGCAGAAATACCCAAAAATGAGGAAGTAAGTGCTGTACTTAATTCGCTGGATTCGGGTGACGTTAAACGTTGAATAAGCGTATTAAAATCTAATGTGCCGGAATAAAATGACAGGATCAAAATGCCGATTAAAAAACCAAGGTCTGCAAAACGTGTAACGATAAATGCTTTTTTGCAAGCGGCTACTGCACTCGGTTTATCGTAGTAATAACCAATTAATAAAAACGAAGAAACACCCACTAATTCCCAGAAGATATAGATCTGAAAAATATTGGAAGCAATCACCAGTCCCAGCATAGAGAACGTAAATAATCCAAGAAATGCGTAGTAAGTAGCAAAGCGTTCATCTCCTTTCATGTAGCCAAGGCTGTAAATATGTACCATCAGGGAAATAAAAGTTACTACCACCAGCATCATGGCACTGATAGGGTCGAGCAAGATGCCCATATCAATCGACACTGCTTCTGAAAACTGCAGCCAGGTATATTTTACCGGAATAAGCTTTTGATAAACGCCATCCATCTTACCATATTCAAAGAAATAGCCGTAAGCGGTGTAGAGTGCTAACAGGGTAGAAGCCAATAATAAAATGGTAGCGATGATGCCCGCTGATTGTTTAAAATATTTTCGTCCAAATAAGCCGAGCAGTAAAAATGCTAGCAGTGGCAGTAATGGAATAAGTGCTATATATGTTGCGTTTGGCATTGTTGATTAGTATTTCATTTCTTCCGCATTCTCCACGTCGATGGATTGATGGCTTCTGTATAAATTTATAATGATTGCAATAGCAACGGCGGCTTCTGCTGCGGCTATGGCAATAATAAATATGGTAAAGAACAGTCCGTCTAATTTATCGGGCCACAGGTATTTATTGAAGGCAATAAAATTTAAATTCACGCTGTTCAATATCAACTCCACACTCATTAAAATGGTAATTAAATTTCTCCTGGTGAAGAAACCGTACACACCAATAAAGAAAAGTGCAGTGCTTATAAATAGTATATGATATAATCCTGGTGCTAACATTATTCAATATTTTTTTCTTTCAACGCAATTACAATACAACCAATTAAAGCTGCCAGTAATAAAATACTTACTACTTCAAAAGGAAGTGCATAGCCTCCCTGCTCTACACCCAGCATCCCATTACCGATGTTGACCACGTTTGGATCTATGGCTGTTGCTGTTGTTGAAGTAAAACTATGTTTGTACAATTGCAGCATGATTAATGCAAAGCCGCAAAATGCTGCCAATGCAGAAAATAGCTGTCTGCCTATTTGTTGTTTCGGCATTTTTTCACCCGCCTGTTGTGTTAAAAAAATGGAGAAGATGATGAGCACCGTAATACCACCTACATACACCACAATTTGCACTGCTGCAATAAATTCATACTGTAGCCAAAAGTAGAGGCCTGCAATGCCAATAAGAGAGAATAATAAAAAGATGGCAGCTCTGAATATCTGCCGTGTAGTAACCGCCAGCAACGCACTTATCAACGTTAGTGCTGCCAGCATAAAAAAAATAATTGTTGATCCGCTCATGAATAAGTTAAAAGGTTAAAGTCAAAAGTCAAAAGGTAAAAGTCAAAAGTTAAAAGTTACAAGCTATCTTAAATCAGAAGTGCTAACAGGCTGAAGTTTTTCATTTTTTTACTTTTTACTTTTTACTTTTTACTTAAATTATTCTACTCCGTCCATAATCTTGCTTCCTGGTTTATTTAATATTTTAGTAAACTCACTCCTGTCAAAAACACTGTGTTCAAATGTTTGCGCCATTACAATGGCATCCGACGGACAAGCCACAATGCATAGATTGCACATGGTACACAGTTCCAGGTGATACACTAGTTTATCAATTGCTTTTTTCTTTTTGCCTTCCGGTGTAATATTGAACTTGGTAATTACTTTAATGGTTCCGTTAGGGCAAGCCAGTTCGCAAGCCGTACAGCCGGTGCAGCGATGCTCATTGTTTTCATCATGCGGCATTACCACTTCCCCTTTAAACCTTTCCGCCAAAACCAGTGTATCACGGTTATCGGGGTATTGCTCGGTGATGATTTCTTTATGGTGTGTAAAATAATAACCTGTTCGCCTGAGGCCAACTGCCAGTGATTTTAAAGCCCCGAAAATATCTTTTATGTATTGTTTTATAAACATAAGTCCCGCCCCCTGAAAGGGATTTATTTAAAGTTTAATTTTTTTGCAGTGCCATTATTGTTCGTTCAATAATTTCTTTACGCTTGCCCAATCGCCGCTTTAGGAGATGGTGCTAAAAATGCCAACCCAAAATTGCCATCGCCGTTACCAGTAAAATATTAAACATGCTTATTGGCAAAAGATATTTCCATTCTAAATTTAACAACTGGTCAATACGTAATCTCGGGAATGTCCACC
>JANPNY010000379.1:0-2276 GCA_031427745.1 Chitinophagaceae bacterium
ATTTTGGGGAGAAGAAAACGCCTGTACAATACCCGAGCATCATCAGGCCCGTCCACGGTACAAATGGGTAAGCAATAAAGATAGCATGATTTGGTGCAAATGGATAAACAACATAAGCTCCATGGTGCAATATGTCCCACCAGAAACCTGCTTTAAAGCCAGGTGTTGCTTCTGGTATATCCAATAAATTATGCCCTAAAACAATTAATAGCCTGAGTGCAAGAACTGCTCTAAATGGAAGGCGGACAACGAATGCCAATATCACCATACTAATACCAATTGCCCAAATTACCTGGAAAGGAATCAGTGAGTAAGTTGGATTGAATGTCCATGCAAAAGCAATAATAAACCACTCCACAAAAATGAGCCACAGCCCACGCTTCAGCAAAAATGAGCTTAGTTCCTTTTTTGTTTTGCGAAGACTTTGTAAATAAATGGATGTGCCTGAAAGAAAAACAAAAGTTGGGGCACAATAATGCGTTATAAATCTTGTAAAAAACAAGGCCGGTGTGGTGGTGGCCAAATTTAGTGGATCGTCGGTATTGGCATGAATGTGAAACATATCCCGAACATGATCCAATGCCATAATGATCATGGCAATTCCACGAACGATATCAATCGATTCAATTCGGTTTTTTGGGGCAGTTAGCGTTGGTTGCATGTTGATGATTGTATGAAAACTTTTTTTGTAAATTAAATAATTTGGTGTTAGAATCTACCAATATTTTACTTTGCTCGATGTTATCAATTGAAGCCTACTTTTCCTTTTACAGAGTCAAACAATTTTTTAGAGTTATAACCAACGCCGTTTTTAAAAACGAATTGTACTTTACGCAGGTCGCTGATATTCTTTGACGGGTCGCCATCAACAATCAGCAGGTCAGCAACTTTGCCTATTTCAATTGTTCCAGTTGTTTTATCAAATCCCAATGCAACAGCACCATTTAATGTAGCAATTTTTATGGCTTCCAGCGGAGTGAACCCATCAGCCTCCACCAGTAATTCGATTGCCCGCCAATTGCCATAACCTGCTAATGTTCCTCCTGCACCTGTTGGGTCGGTGCCTACGGTAAGTAATCCGCCCATATCAAAAAACATCTTTTCCATTTTAGCATCATTTGCAAATGCTTTATCCCAGTCTGTAGGTCCTTTTACTGATTTAGCGGCTACAAATCGCTGCAAATAAAAATCCCTTGCATCAGGAGACATCGCATTTATCGCTCCTGCATCAGGTGTTGGTTGAGCGGTGGTAAAGGCTTCAAACACTGCCAATGATGAAGTGATGCCTACTTTTTTGTCAATTATGTATTGTATGAATTGTTTTACTGTAGCACTTTTAATATCCAGGTTCGCCAATGATTTGATGGCGGTTCCGGCGGCAGGTGCAGCGTTTTCTTTTTTATCAACAACAAAGTCAGTACTGGCAATAAACCCATGTTCTAAATTATCCATGCCTAATAGTGCAGCTTCATGATAAGTAACGATATCGAGATGACCTGTAATTTTCAACTTTCTTTTATGTGCCGCATCAACAGCTGCTTGTAGTGTAAATTTATCTACACCCATGTATGCTTTAAAAGAAGTAAAGCCCTGGTCGGCCCAATAGTTTACAAACGCTGCAGCTTCCTCTGGTGTTTTGTTTTCTCTCATTTGGGGAAAATTAGATGACTTTCCCTGGATGTAAGGAGCAGTCAATTCCATGTTGGGGCCTGGTAATAAACCCTGGTCAATATCTTTTTTTATGCGGAGATCGGAATAAGGTTCAACGCTGCCGCAGGTTCTGATAGTGGTAGCGCCTGCAGCAAGGTATAAACGGGGAAAAGTAAATGGAAGTTGTTTTAAGTGGAGATAGCGGGTGCTGATATCATGCGCCGATATATACATGTGTTCATGCAACATCACCAGGCCGGGCATAATGGCTTTACCATTTAAATCGATAATGGTAGCATCTTTGGGAGGGATTGTTTTTTCATCATCACCCACCCAATTAATTTTACCATTGCTGATGATAACTGTTTGATGGGGTTTGGCCGCATTGCCTTTACCATCAATCAACAAACCATTTTTTAAAACCGTAACCGGGTAGTTGTATTCAATATACTTTTTTGTTTCATCGCTGAATGTTGTTTGCGAAAAAACGTGAGCTGCTAAAAAGTTTAAAGCAGTTAGAAAGAGCAATGTTTTTTTCATGATGTTGTTATTGACATGTATGGTGATGATTTTTTTAACTTCGTTTGATAAGTGTTGAATGCAGGTGCTTTACCTTCCATTGTTTT
>JANPNY010000380.1:0-7586 GCA_031427745.1 Chitinophagaceae bacterium
ACCTGACACCCGCTTGCTGTAATGAAAAAACTATTTGGATTTAATGGCGTAGCTGCATGCAGTTTGTGCCGTTGGTCGGAGACCAAACGGCGGCGTTCACGGGTGGAAGAACTGGATTTCGGACAAATGGGAACATCCACAGCCGCGAAAATTTAAGTCAGACTGGCATAAAATAGTCTACTGCAAAATAGGGGTTCTATAAGGGTTCAATAAAAATATGTCGTACAAGAGTGCGACGCCAATGCAGTTCCACAAAGCTTCTCAGCCGGGTACATAAAATTTATTACGGTAATAATTATCAATTATCCATTAACCAATTATCAATTATTTCTTCCTTCTTCCTTCCAAAATCCGGTAGAAAGAACGTGTTCGTATTTCATCCAAACTAAGGCCGGTTGCGGTGGCTTCTTCTTCGGTGATGGCACCGCAGTTGATGGCTTTTAAAAAGAAGTTGAGCAGGCCCTGGCCGGTGGCGGCATCATCGAAAATATCGCCGGTGAGGGTACTGATTGCGGCTCGCTCTACAAATGTTTTGAGGCGGTGGGTGGCATCGGTGTAGCTGCTTAAGAAAAAATTGTAGGTGGCGGCATAGCGCATGGGGAGCTGTGCAGGATTGAGATCCCAGCCCTGGTACAGACCGTTAATTAATGAATGAGTTGTGTGACGGAAACCAATGCGCCAGGCGTTGTGCACACTTTCCCGGTTTTCTATAATTTGCTCGGTGGTTAGGTTGTCGCCACGATGCGGTGCCACAGGCATTACGTTGGTTGCGCCATCGCTGAGGAAGATGCCGGTGTGTGCAAGGGCCACTTTGGTCATGTGGTGTGCAAAGTCGCACACACTGTGGGCCATGGTTTGGTACTTAGCCGTGATGCCGCAACTGGCGGTGTAATCGTAGGTGCCAAAATGGGCATTGATGAGGCGCCCCTCTCCTGCCCTTACAATGCGCATGAGCGGATTGCGGCCTTCATCGTCCATCACTATTTGTGTGGCTTCCACCATGGTTTCCATTTTGAGTGTGCCGGGTGCAAGGTTGAATTTTTTTTCTATTATTTCGAAGAACCGCACCATGGTGGTGACTTGCTCCGGGATGGTTACTTTGGGCAGCATCACCACAAAATTGGGCGGCAGGTTACCGTTAGTTTTGGTGAGCAGCGTGGTGAGAAAAATATCGAGGGTTCTTACACCTCTTGCCTTCAGGTCTTCTGTAAACGGTTTGATGCGGATGCCAATGAATGGCGAAATGGTTTTGTTGCCCATGCCTCCCGCCAGCTCGTTTGCTGCAGTTACTGCAGTGGCATCTTCTTCTTCGTTGGGTCGGTTTCCGAAGCCATCTTCAAAATCTATTCTAAAATCTTCTACTGCTTCGGTTTGCAGTTTTTTAACCATTTTATTGTAAACAGAATAGGCAAGCCATGCAGGTTCTGCTTTGCGTTGTTCTTCTGTCATTGCATCCAACTTTTTTGTTAGTGCTTCTGTATCTTTTTCCAGGTGAGGAAAATGCTCGTGATTTTCTAGTTGTAATACTTTGGCGAGGATACAAAAATTAGGGGCATAGTTCTGTAAACTTTTTAATGCTACTTCACCCATTTTTAATGTGGTGTCGCTTTTAAATAAGTTAGCACCGCCGTAAACGGTATGTACGGGCTGCCTGTCTGGTTTATCGCCGGGATAGGTATGTTGGAATTTTAAATTGGCCGCCTGTAAGGTTGTAAGTAAGGAGGTGGTTTCTTGTTCGGTAATGGTAAGGTTCATATTGAAAATTTAGGCCCCCATCCCATAAAGGTGGGTAAAGCAAGTGTATGATGGTTGTTGGTTGCCCCCATCCCCTAAAGGGTGGCAGGGCAAGTGTATGATGTTGTTAGTTATTTTTATTTTGTATAGATTATTTTTTTATTTTTATTAGAGACTCTTAATAACTCCCCTTTAGTGGATGGGGTTAACTCCCCCTGTATGTGCTGTAGCCAAAGGGATTCAGCAACAGTGGTATGTGGTAATGTTCGGTGGTTTTAATTTCAAATATGATCTCTACAAACGGATAGAGTGTTTCAATTTCGTGTGCATCAAAATAATGCCTGGTGTCGAAGTTTAATTTATAAATCCCATATGGCAACAGTTCATCTTCTATCAACAGGTTGCTTAACCTGCCATCTTTGTTGGTAATACCTTTGGCTACCTCTATCCATTCCGTGCCAACTTTTTTGTACATTTTAATGGCTACACCCCAGGCTGGCTTGCCTTTGCTGGTATCTAAAATATGAGTGGTTATCTGGCTCATGCTAATAATTTTTGTAACCGTAGTTGAGTTATTTTATTCTGTTCATCCATGGCAATATTTATTTCTTCGGCTTTTGTGTTGGACAAACGAGCTTGTAATAATTGGAGCATTTCATCTGCAGATTTACCAGTAGCACATACGATAAAAATATAACCAAATGTTGCTTCATAAAGGGCATTGGCTTTTGCTAATGCTTCAAGCGTTTGCTGTGATGCAGTGCCGACAGTACTTTGCTCGCCGCCTGCCCATTCCGCAGTGGCAGCAAACTTTTTTTGCAATGATGCAATATCACCAATTTTTGGATGTTGGGTAAAAGCCTCTAACCAATCAGCTTCTGTGCATTGGTACCACTCTTCTTCGGCATCGTTTAGTAACTCTACCAAATCATCGGCAGGAAAAAAAGGGAGCATTTTATTTACCCAGTTTTGGCTGCCGCAGCAATTAAAGAGTGCTTCTTTAAGTTGCCCGACTGGCAGTATGTTTAGTTCGTGGAGTGTCATAACAGTCTCACCCTCGTTCTCCCGATTTTACATCGGGAGAGGCCAGGCTTTTGATTTATAATTTAACTTTTGTAATTAAGCATTTGTGCATTTATTTCTTTAATCAACTTCCGAATCCACAGCATATTATCCAATAAGCTGTTTGAATTTTTGACTCTTTTTAAGCCCCTCCTTTGGAGGGGTTTGGGGAGGCCGTTCCTCCCAACCGCATCCTGCTGATGCCCCCATCCGGAAAAATTATTAAGCGAACATGCGTAAAATACTTGTGTGAATTTACTATTTCCTTTTCAAAATAATGTTCATGATCAGCCTGTAATTTTTGTTGTGGCAGAATGATTTCCCATTCAACTACCGTAGTTGCAAAGTCGGTGCCAGCGGGTGCTGAGCAGCCTTCAATCATACAACTATCCGGATAGTTTCCTTTAAAATGACAGGTGTCTATCATTGCTTTTTGAATACTGCCTTCATGTGCCAGCCGTACAATTACCCAATCTTTATTGTTGGGGGTTCGGTTGCGTTTTGTTTCCCAGCCATCGCCCATGTTTACGCCCCGGCCCGGCATAATAAGATTATCCATGTGGGAGAAAAACATATCGTTACACAATACCGATTTTGCACCGTTTAGCGCCGCAGCCAGGTCAATAATTTCATCCGCTTTTAACATGCTCCAGTCTTTAACCACTTCGCCATATACTTTCAATCTTGCCACACCGCCATCAGGGTAAATATTGAGTCGCACATGGGAGTACACATTTTTATCTGTTATCGCCAACAAGTGCTGAGAGCCGGGATTGAGTGCTGTTTTTGGTAAAATTTCTGTCCAATTTATTGTCTCCATATCAATCGAATCATTGGTAGCAATATAGCATGCATCCAATGATGCAACGGGTGGATGATTACCCATAAAATGATTGGTATCAATATCCACCCCATGAATGATGCCGGCATTTGCCAACTGTATGATGCACCAGTCGTAGCCCGGCCCTCTTTTTCTCCTGCTCTCCCACCCGTCCATCCATTTACCACGGTCGGTGTATTTATCAGTAATAAAAACTCCCCTGCCCGGTTTTAATAAATTTTCCTTCTCTGCAAAAAAATCATCTGAACACAGTAAGGCTTTACCACCAAGGCGCTCCGATGCCAGGTCTGTCATGTTCGCTAATGAAGGTGCGTTTGTGTTGTTGTTCATAATTTATTTTTTCACAAAAAAAACAAAAATGGCAATGAGACAAAGTTATTTTGCTCCATAAATACCTTTTAATTATTGCGTAAGTTTTACTTTAAAATTTGCTTTCCGCTATTTAAAATTAAAAACGCTCCGTTGTCGTAAACTTTTTCTCCACCTAAATAAGTTTGTTCTACTACCCCAAACAATACCTCATTTAGGTAAGGTGTTATTTTGTGTTTGTGATGAATGATATCTTTTGTAACTACAAAAGTTTTTTCTTCATCCAGCACAATTAAATCCGCATCAAATCCTTGGGCGATTTTGCCTTTGCTATTTTGCAAGCCAATCAATTTTGCAGGATTTTCACAAAGCCATTTTGCAATATCGTTAAAAGTAGCATTTCTTTTTTTAGCAGCAGTCCACAATACAGATAACGCAAATTGGATAGAAGCGATACCTCCCCATGCCTTCATAAAATTGCCCGATTCCATTTCTTTTAAATTGGGTGTAGAAGGGGAATGATCTGTTGCTACAAAATCAATTACACCAGATTTTAATGCTGTCCAGAGCTGCTCATTATTTTCTTTTTCCCTAATGGGTGGCGCACATTTAAATTGTGTTTGCCCGTCTTTTATTTCTTCGGCAGAAAAGTATAAATAATGCTGACCGGTTTCAACAGTAATTGTCAATCCACGTTGCTTTGCAGCAATAATCTGGGCTATCGAACTGGCAGAAGATAAATGCACAATATGAACCCTGCAATTGAATTCTTCACACAATTTTATCATTAAAGCAATGGCATCATCTTCCCATTTTTTTTGGCCGTGATTGGAGATAGTTTTGATATGATTGCGGAATACCTTTTCCTCTTTGCTCTTCGTCGGATAATTCGCAGTGTACCAGCAAGGGTAAATTAAATGTTGCAATTACAGGCATTGCCTTTCTTAAATCTTCTTCCGTAACATTCGGGAAATCATCAATACCTGAATGGGTTAAAAATGCCTTGAAACCCAGCACGCCTTTTTGTATCAGTGGTTCAATTTCTTTTTCGTTGCCAGGTATAATGCCACCCCAAAAACCAACATTGGTATGCAAGTTGTTTTTTAATGCAGCAATTTTTTCATCAAAAGCATTTGCAGTTGTGGTAACTGGTGCAGCGTTCAGCGGCATATCTACCAGGGTTGTAATACCTCCTGCCAGTGCGGCTTTGGTAGCTGTATCAAAACCTTCCCATTCCGTTCTGCCAGGTTCATTAATATGCACATGCGGATCTATAATACCCGGCATCAGGAGTTTGTTACCCAGCTCAATCAACTCAATATTTTCTGTAACCGGTAAATGATACTTCACATCAACAATAATTCCTTTATCTATTAATACCACTGCTTCCTGTATGCCATCGGGCAACAATACCCTGTAACTATGTAATGCTTTCAAACCAATTTAATTTTAATTGTTCTTCCACTAACTTTTAAAAATACAAAACAAAACTTTAAATTGTAGGCTTTGCAAAAACAAAATGCCAAAACAATATGCTGAATGTGCTGATATATGCTGTGCTTGGATTTATTCTGGTGATGCTTACGGTAATAACCTATCAGTTTAATTCACTTCATAAACTTTCCGAAAACATTAGTGCCGACTATAAAAATAAGCTTGGGCTTTCGCAGGGCTTTGTTTACACTTCCATTGTTTTAATAATACTAATGCTGGTAGCTTTTTCCTGGCTACTGGTAAAAGGTACTCCGTGGGAAGGCCACCTGATGGAATGGTTGAATATCATTTTGCGGTTAATGCACATCACCTTTGGCATAGCCTGGATTGGCGCTTCGTTTTATTTTGTTTTTTTAGAGAATGCATTAAACAGAACCGACAATGTAAGAGATGAACTGGCCGGAAACCTATGGGCAGTGCATGGTGGTGGTTTTTATTACCTGGAAAAATATAAGATAGCACCTAAAACAATTCCCAAAAACCTGCATTGGTTTAAGTACGAAGCATACTTTACCTGGATATCGGGGTTTAGTTTGTTATTTGTTGTTTATTATTTTAATGCAAAGGCCATGCTGATTGATACCAACGTACTCAACATGAGTTCATCAACTGCTATTGCAATAGGTATAGGTTCATTTGCTGTAGCCTGGCTTTTATACGACCTGTTGTGTAAATCTCCTTTAATAAAAAAACCAACACTGTTTACGGTGATTGGCTTTTTACTTGCTGTTGGATTTGCATTTTTTTACAGCCATGTATTTAGTGCAAGGGCAGCATATATACACTTTGGCGCCATGCTGGGTTCGCTGATGGTGGGCAATGTTTTTTTCGTAATTATCCCTTCGCAAAAAGCAATGGTTAAGGCAGCGCAATTAGGTGAACCACTTAATCCGGCATTAGGAAAAAAGTCTTTGGTAAGATCGCTGCACAACAACTATTTTACTTTACCAGTTTTGTTTGTAATGATTAGCAATCATTTTCCCAGCACATTTGGCAACTCTTATTCCTGGGCTGTTTTAGTCGCTATTACCCTGGGAACTGCCGGCATAAAACACTACCTCAATTTAAAGGAAAAAGGCAGGTACAATGTTTATGTACTACCAGTATCTGTGCTAATCTTGCTGGCTGCCGGTTTTATGACAGCGCCACAAAAGGATACAAATGCCTGTGCAACCACCGTGAGCTTTGCAGAGGTAAATACAATCATCACAGCAAGGTGCATTAGTTGTCATTCATCAAAGCCAACTGA
The DNA here is from genome assembly GCA_031427745.1 of Chitinophagaceae bacterium. Classification (GTDB taxonomy): domain Bacteria; phylum Bacteroidota; class Bacteroidia; order Chitinophagales; family Chitinophagaceae; genus Ferruginibacter. The sequence continues at coordinate 6,690 of JANPNY010000380.1, forward strand.
TGATGTGTACACTGCCCCGCCGAACGGTGTTGTTTACGATACACCACAGGACATTGTGAAAATGAAAGATAAAATAATGCAGCGGGTTGTAATTACCAGGACAATGCCACAGAATAACAAAACCAATATTACGCCACAGGAAAGGGATGCAATCCGGTGCTGGATTGAGCAAGGAGCTAGTATAAAATAATGAAGCACTTTAATTAAGGCATTCGGAATAAGGGATTGAGCATTGTGCAATGGATTAGGCCATTTAAACTTCTTTAAATTTATTCAGCAGTATATTAAATTAAAAAACAGTGACAGCATTTTATACCTGCAACTGCTGTACAAGTTTTGAATAATCATATTGCAGGTCTTCGTGGAGAGTGCTAAGGGCTTTATCAATTTTCTTTACCTGTGCCAGGTATAAATTGTTTAAAGCAGCACTTTTTTTAAAGGGAATACCAGATGATTGTAAAGTACTGCAGTAATGAAATAATAACTCAATTTCTACCTGTCCCGAGCCGGTGTGCTTAATATATTTATTGGTAATCCGTAAAATTTTACGCAAACTTTTTTTCGCAAAATACAGGTTGCTTTTGTTGATCTCCTTAAACAACTCCGTGATTTCGTCTTTCACTTGCTGAAGGTATAAGGCCTGGTTATCGGATTGAAAAAGAAGGTAGTTCATTAACTCCTTATTATCTTTTTTAAACTTAACCAGCCGCACACAAAATGCGAGCAAATCTTTTTGTGAAAGATGTAAAAGCTCTTCTTTTATTTCATTAACGGATGCTAATTTCATTGATGATTAATTATAAAAGTTTGATTGTTTCTATTAATCGCTTTAAAACAATACTAGTGTCATGTCAATTCAATATTGTCGGGTATAATCTTTTTAATTTTATTCTGGCA
>JANPNY010000381.1:0-4297 GCA_031427745.1 Chitinophagaceae bacterium
AAACTCAAAAGTCAGTAGATCTGGCGAACTCTCAAATAAATAGCGATTTTCTATCATAAAATTTATCGATTTTATTTGTTTAAAGAAGTTACAATTGAGTACCCTCTATTATTGAGTAATTTACTTAATTCAAGTAGTCCAATTTATGAATTTTTAATCTAACTGAAATATCCAAAATCTAGCTATTGTGATATCGTGATTTTGTGGTAAAAAGCTCAACAATGCTTCCCAGCCCAATGGATGCCGAAGCTGAAAGCCCTGTATCGAAGTGAAAGGCTTGCAGCGAAAGTCGGAACAAATGACTAACAAAGATTTACTACTGACAGCCCCCCCAAAAAATTAAACACCCAATCCTATTTTACCGGGCGCCCACTTACAAATTGATTCCCCCTAACATAAAATCTGTAAGGCAGCAACGCATCCTTTCCTGCACTATCAATTCCTATGCGTTTGCTGGCTGCAATATCTTTGTCAGTAAATGAAAAGCCATCATCTGCAATAAATATTTCATCACTATTTAAAAAAATACCGGAGTGTGTTTTGGCTATTCCCATTGCCCTGCACAAATTGCCCGGACCCCTGGTGAGGGTATTATCTAACTGCTTTTTTTCGGTACGTTGCAGCATACAATTAATTCCTTCCATTGGCACTAAAGCTCTTATCAATACTGCGTCTGGTGTATTTGTTTTATTGGTAACCACGTTAAACATCGTGTGTATGCCATAGCAGATATACACATACGAAATACCACCCTCATCATACATATGTTTGTTGCGTTGTGTACGCCTACCCCCATAAGAATGGGAGGCTTTATCGGTGATGCCAGCATAAGCTTCTGTCTCAACAATTCTTCCGCTGGTAAGGTTGCCGTGGAATGTAGTAACTAATATTTTGCCCAGTAATTTTTTTGCAATTATAACCACATCGCTGCCACCATAAAAATCATTGGTTAACTTCTTCAACTTATCTGTATTTTTAATGGATAAAATACGAATGTAATTACTGTTGGGTTGTGTTTTACAACTTAATATTACCGGCAGCATATTCTATTAAAAACCAAATAATTCCCCATAACGCATGCTGAAAGAAATCATCATAGCTATACAATCATACATAGAAGCACACCGCTTTATAATTAAACACCGCTTGTGGAAATGGATATTGATTCCGGGTATTGTTTATTCCCTGTTATTTTGCACGGGAATTTATTTATTCTGGATCAGCAGTGATATAGCGATAGAGCATTTACTCAACATCACCAGTCTTGGTAAATGGGTGATAGCAATGGAAGGCGGGTGGTTAAAATTTCTTTTTATTTTTGGACAGGTAATATTAAAGCTAGTGCTGATGTTGCTTTACTTCTCCCTGTTTAAATATTTATTTCTCATCATCGGCTCGCCGTTGTTTGCTTACCTGAGCGAAAAAACAGAGGCCATCATGGAAGGAAAATATTTCCCTTTCAGCTTTACACAACTGCTGAAAGATATTGCCAGGGGCATTAAACTGGCGCTGCGGAATACCTTGTGGCAAACCATTTATACCATCACTATTTTATTGGTATCATTGATACCGTTAGTTGGCTGGTTTACGCCGTTTTTTGCTTTGTTGATTGAGTGTTATTACCTCGGTTTTTCTATGCTGGATTACAGTTGCGAAAGAAATAAATTATCCAGTACGCAAAGCCTTGCTTTTATCAGCAAACACAAAGGATTGGCCATTGGCAATGGCATTGTATTTTACATGATGCACCTGGTAATAATTGTTGGCTGGATATTGGCACCCAGTTATGCGGTGGTAGCAGCAACTATTAGTTTTTATAAAACAAAGCAATAATATTTTATGGCGAGTATTATATATTTAATCCCAACCGTATTAGAAGAAACAGCCATCCACACCATACCGCTGTACTTAGTGGATGCTATTAAAAACTGCCAGGTAATTTTTGCAGAAAACGAACGTACCGCAAGACGTTTTTTAAAATTGATGTGGAAAGAAATGGTGATTGACGATTATGAATGGCATACCATACACAAGGCGGAGGGGGAACAGAAAATAAATTTCCGTAACTGCATTACAGCTAATAAAAATATTGCCATTATAAGTGAGGCAGGTTGCCCCGGCATTGCCGATCCGGGACAAATTTTAATTGAAGTAGCCCAGCAAATGAATGCAACGGTAAAACCCCTGGTGGGCCCAAGTTCCATCTTACTGGCATTGATGGCAAGTGGTATGAATGGACAGCAGTTTGAGTTTGTCGGCTACCTCCCTATAGACAATGGAGAAAAGATGAAGGCCATCAAAGAAATGGAGGCAACATCACTGAAAAAAAACAGCACCCAGATTTTTATTGAAACACCTTACCGGAACGATCAACTGCTGGAGACATTATTTAAAACCTGTAAGCCCACTACCCGTATTTGTATTGCTGCGGAACTAACCGGACCAAACGAATATATAAAAACAAAAACAGTGGCTGATTGGAAGAAAGAAAAAATCGGCTTTCATAAAAAGCCGGTGATATTTTTACTACATGCGGTGTAAACTTTTATTCTTTATCAACGGACACTTCGTAAACTATATATTCCGTATCACCACGCCATGGCAACGTGCCATTTTTTTGTTTGTACCTTACTTTAACCCTTTTGCCTTCGTAGTTTTCCAATACATGTGCAATGCTATCGCTGGTTACAGAAAAATTAAATTCTTTTGTTGAAAGCGAAATGTTGTTATCCGTTGTTGTAAGACTGATTAAAAGATATCCTTCCCAGGTTTTAAAAATATTTCCTTTGTAGGATATTTTTTGCATTTTACCTCCTTGCAATCCACTGCTAAAAGTGTAGTAGTATTTCCAATATACAAATGCACTTGTTACAAGTATTATTATTATAAAAAACCATCTCATAAATTTTTTAAATGCACCTGCGCTTTTTGGTTGTAATTTTTCTGTTACTGGTTTTGGTTCACTCATTTTATTAATTTTAATTTTACAATCCGTTTTTATCTACCAAATATACTAAAGCCGCCATATTTAATGCGCCTAAATGCAACTCACGACGGCTTACATTTTCAAAAACATCTGTTACCGCATGGTGTACATCAAAGTAACGTTGGCTGTCGGGCCTAAGTCCACAAACACCTGCACCAATTGCTTTTAGTGGACCAATATCTGCACCTCCACCGCCTTTGGTAAAATTACCTGCTCCATAGGGATAAAATAAATTTTTCCAACCCATCATCTTTTCAAAAGCTTTTTCTGAAACATCCAGGCCAAATCCTCTTGGTGTAAAACCACCGGCATCGCTTTCCAATGCAAACAAATGTTTTTCATTATTCGCCCTGGCAAGTTCCAGGTATTTATCAGCTCCTCTTCCCCCGTTTTCTTCATTCATAAACATCACAGCCCTAATGGTTCTTTGGGGCTTTACAACAACTGTTTTTATTGCCCTTAAAACTTCAATACTTTGCACAATACCTGCACCATCGTCTTGTGCGCCTTCGGCCAAATCCCAGCTATCGAGGTGGCCACCAACTGTTATTATTTCTCCGGGAAATTTATTGCCCCTTATTTCACCCACCACATTATATGAAGGAACATCCGGCAGGTTTGCACAATTGGTTTGTATGAATGCCTTCAGCTGCATTTTCATTTTCAATTGTTTGCTAAGCCATTCGGCATCATTGGTACTAATGGCCACTGCAGGAATTTTGGGGAATGAATCTTCGTAAATAGTTGCTCCTGTATGGGGGTAGTCATCGGGATTGCTGGCCAGTGAACGCACCATAACCGCAATGGCCCCATATTTACCTGCCTTTGCTGGTCCTGTTCTCCTGTAGCTGCCGCTCTCACCGTACGCAGTAAAGGTTTCAATGTAAGTAGGGTTCATCGGAAAGTTATAGAAAACTATTTTTCCTTTTAATACTGCGGCACCTAATTTATCTAATTCAGCAAAACTTTTTATTTCCACTATGCCTGCATTCACACCCTTTTTTCCGGAGCCTACAGAATTGCCCAATGCACACAGGTTCAAATTTTTTCTTGTGCCGTTCGCCATTTGTATATAGCCCTTTTCTTTTGCTCCCCTTACCCAATGTGGCACCATGCAGGGCTGCAGGTAAACAGTATCTGCGCCTGCCTCTTTCAACATACGGGCAGTGGCTTCTACCGCTTTTTGCCCATTGGCCGAGCCACTCAATCTTGGTCCTATTTTTTTACATTGCTTGCAGCGGCCCCGCGCTGCGCCTGTGGAGTTTTGCATGAGCCCCTTGTTAATCGACGCCCAGGGCCTGCACAGCTACT
>JANPNY010000382.1:0-1597 GCA_031427745.1 Chitinophagaceae bacterium
TCTTTACCAAATAGCAGCAAAGCAGGATTCTCTAATAATTCTTTTACCCGTACTAAAAAACTAACTGATTCTCTTCCATCAATCACCCTGTGGTCGTAGCTTAATGCCAGGTACATCATCGGTTTTACCACAACCTGTCCATTAATAGCCATTGGCCGTTCCTGTATTTTGTGCATGCCGAGGATAGCGCTTTGTGGTATATTGATAATGGGGGTACTCATTAAGGATCCGAACACACCTCCATTGGTAATGGTAAAAGTACCACCGCTCATTTCCTCGATAGTTAATTTACTTTCTTTTGCTTTTGTGGCAAGTTCAACTACTTTCTTTTCTATTTCAGCCATACTAAGGCTTTCAGCATTTCTTATCACGGGCACCACCAAACCTTTTGGAGCCGATACTGCAATGGAAATGTCGCAGAAATCATGGTAAACAACCTGTTCACCATCAATCAAAGCATTAACGGCTGGCCATTCCTGCAATGCAAAACAGCATGCTTTGGTAAAGAAACTCATAAAACCAAGGTTCACTCCATGCAGTTCTTTAAATTTATCTTTATTTTTTAACCTTATTTCCATGATGGCACTCATATCTACTTCATTAAAAGTAGTAAGCATGGCGGTAGTATTTTTTGCTTCCACCAGGCGCCTACTGATAGTTTTCCGCAGCGCACTCATTTTTTCCGAACGTTCGTTTCTTCCAAATGATGCGATGCCAGGTTTTTTTCCGGGATTGTTGAGGGCATCAATTACATCCTGTTTAAATATTTTACCATTACTACCTGTGGGGGTTACTGTTTTAGGATCCAGTTTTTTATCAGCTATAATTGCAGCAGCTACCGGCGTAGCTTTTACTGTTGATTCCGCCACTGCTTCTTTAACAGCTGGTGCTGCCTGTTCAGGTTGTTTTACTATTTCTTTATTATTCTCTGGTGCGGATGCTGGTTGTGCTGCACTTGTATCAATGCTGCAAGCGATATCCCCTATTTTTAACGTATCGCCTTCGGCAGCAATTATTTTAAGTAAGCCCGCCTGTTCGGCATTAATTTCAAATGTTGCTTTTTCGCTTTCCAATTCTGCAATAACCTCGTCCCTCTCTACCCATTCGCCATCTTTTTTAATCCATTTCACCAATGTTACCTCTGTTATACTTTCTCCAACGGACGGCACTTTAATTTCTGCAACCATAAATTATGTTTAAGAAGGGCGAATTTCGGTGAATTTGCAGAACGAAAACAGATTTTATTTTTTAAAAATAAAAAATACCCTATTTTGGGTATTGGTTATTCAAATCCTTTTCTTTATTTTTATTAAAATTTTCCATTATCCCACCACTTAATAAATCACGGTATCCGAATACTAAATTTGTTTTTGTACAATTGAATAACTTATTATTTTTGAAAATCTATTTTATAATTACTAAAAATCGCTTCATGAGGTCCAAAAAATTACACTTAATGCTGCTTGGTTTAACAGCGGGTGCTTTCTGTAACATAGCATCTGCACAGTTATTTATTGACCAGGCTACTTTTACCATTCAGGCCGGCGCAACTGTTACCGTACAGGGTGATGTTACCAGCAATACCGATATCCTTGGG
>JANPNY010000383.1:0-11631 GCA_031427745.1 Chitinophagaceae bacterium
GGAAGGACTGAATGAAGCCGATCAATGGCGCTGGGAAATGGCGGGCCTGTTGCATGATGCAGATTGGGACCAGTGGCCCGATTTACATTGTAAAAAAATAATTGAAGAACTGGAAACCAGCAATATTGATCCGGAAATTATACATGCGATAGCCAGTCACGGGCCCAATCATTTTGGTGTGGAGCCGGTAACAAAGATGGATAAAATGCTGTACGCATTTGATGAACTCAGCGGATTAACACATGCCTATAGCTTAATGCGGCCCGAAGGTTATGTTGGGATGGAATTAAAAGGCATAAAAAAACGCTTTAAAGAAAAAGGTTTTGCGGCCAATGTAAACCGGGAAGAAATTATGGATGCAATGATAAGAGCATCTGTGGACCTGGAGGAGATTATGCAGTTTATTATTGAAAGACAGGGAAAGGTAAATTGATAGCGATTGAAATTGAGTCCACCATCTTTCCTGTAGCTTATTACAACAAGTTAAAACCAGTAAAGCCGAAAGCAAAATAAGTTGAATGATCTAAATATTTTTTATCTCAGTAACCAGGTTCTGCAACACTTTTTTGGCATCGCCAAACAACATACTTGTTTTGGGTTGAAAAAACAAAGCATTTTCAATACCAGCATAACCCGGTTTCATACTGCGTTTGTTTACAATAACTGTTTTGGCTTGCTCCACTTCTAAAATAGGCATGCCATAAATAGGAGAAGCAGGGTCATTTTTTGCGGCGGGATTTACAACATCATTTGCACCGAGTATCAGCACCACATCAGTAGATTTAAATTCGTCATTTGCAATTTCCATCTCCATTAATTTTTCGTAACTCACATCGGCCTCTGCAAGCAACACATTCATGTGCCCCGGCATGCGACCTGCCACCGGGTGAATGGCGTATCTTACTTCAACACCTTTTTCTTCCAGTATCTTTTCCAACTCATGACATACGTGCTGTGCCTGTGCCACTGCCAATCCATAACCGGGCACAATCATTACTTTATGTGCGTAACTCATTACCATGGCGGTATCGCTTAAACTTATTTCTTTGTAAGCACCTTGTTGAGTTGCGCCGTCACTTGCTGTTGCAGCATTTCCACCAAATGAGCCTACCAGTACGTTTAGTAAAGAGCGATTCATTGCTTTACACATTAAAATAGTCAGCAGCGTACCTGCCGCACCCACTAAAATACCACCGGTCAACATCACTTTATTATCATACAAAAATCCACCACAGGCAGCTGCTACACCGGTAAAAGAGTTTAACAAAGAAATTACCACCGGCATATCTGCACCACCAATGGGCAGCACAAATAATACTCCATAAATCAAGGCAAAAAAACCAATCATTATAAAAGGAATGTATGCCGTTCCAATTGTGGAATGGTAAGCAAACACAGCAGAAACTATAACCAATACCATTACAATCATATTGACTATATGCTGTCCCTTAAACGAAAAATCTTTAACCCTTCCATTTAATTTACCCCATGCAATAATACTGCCTGTATAGGAAATAGTACCAATGATGGCGCCAGCTACAATAGTGATATAATGCCCGGCAGTAGCAAGGTCTGCAAAAGGGGTATCGGGTGCATCGAGGTGAAGCTTATAAATATGATAAAACTCGGCAGCAGAAATCAATGCGGCACAGGCTCCACCCATTCCGTTAAACAAACTCACCATCTCTGGCATTGCCGTCATTTTAACTTTTTTGGCAGCCAGTGTACCTGCAATGGTTCCTATTGCAAGACCGCAGAAAATCCATAAATAATTACCCAACTTATGCCCATCATCTTCATACAAAAAAATAGTACCGAAAATTGCGATGGTCATACCTGCAGCTGCTATCAGATTTCCTTTACGTGCAGTAAGCGGGTTGCTCAGCATTTTAAGGCCGAGAATAAAAGTTACCGATGCGATGATGTAACAGAGTGTAAGTATGTTTAATTCCATGGTTTTATTTATTGTACGCCCAAATGCCAACAAGCATAAATGCCAGGTTAAATTGGTGTAATTCTATTTAATTATGAGGGTTGCATTACATCCCTTAAGATGATGGGGGCGTCTTCTTTTTCTTAAACATTTCCAACATTCTGTCTGTAACTACAAACCCGCCAACCACATTTAAAGTGCCCAATATTACTGCAAGAAAACCCAGTATCAATGCCAGGTAATTATCATTTTCTGCTTTGCCCATTACAATGATGGCGCCAATGATTACCACTCCATGTATGGCGTTGGCACCACTCATTAGCGGCGTATGCAGCACACTGGGTACCCTGCCAATTACCTCAATACCCACAAATATCATCAGTATAACTATATAGATGATTTGCTGGTTGTCCGATATCCATTGCAGTATATTTCCCATACTATTTTTTTATATTTTTTGTGATCATTTACAGCCGGTTTTTATAAAATGCCATTGAAACCAGGTTGCTTCATCAGCACATTAAAAAATTGCCTTCACCCTTTCATTGGTTATAGCTCCTGCATGCGCAATGCAGGTTCCCTTTACCAAATCATCTTCAAAATTTAAATTCAATTTTCCTTCTTTATCAATGATGAGCTGTAAAAAATTCAACACATTTTTGCCATATAATTTACTGGCGTCGCTGGGCATGTTGGCTGGTAGAAAAGAGTTGCCAACAATGCTGATGCCATTGTAATTTACGGTGCTGTTGTTTTCGGTAAGTTCCGTATTACCGCCGGTTGCAGCAGCCAGATCAATAATGACAGATCCGCTTTTCATAGCGTTCATCATTTCGGTAGTAATTAATACCGGGGCTTTCTTTCCCGGAATTTGTGCTGTTGTGATAATGATATCGGCTTTGGCAACACTTACTGCAATGGTTGCTTTTTGCCGCTGCATAAATTCTTCACTTTGTTCTACCGCATAACCGCCGGCTTGGCTGGTATCGGCTGCGCCTTCTACTTCAACAAATTTTCCACCCAGGCTCATTACTTCTTCTTTTACCGCAGGCCTGGTATCAAAAACTTCTACAACAGCACCCAATCTTTTTCCAGTTGCAATGGCCTGAAGGCCGGCAACACCCGCCCCTAATATCAACATTTTGGCTGGTGGTATGCTACCGGCTGCTGTCATAAACATGGGGAAATACCGGGGGAATAAATTGGCTGCTAATAATACGGATTTGTAGCCGGCAATATTGGCCTGGCTGCTGAGGACATCCATACTTTGCGCCCTGGAAGTACGGGGGAGCATATCCATACTAAAAATACTGTAACTCTTATCAGCCCAATCTTTAATAAGACCATGGTTAAATAGTGGCTGGTAGATACCCAGCAGAATGGTTGCTGGTTTAAAACTGGTAGTAGGTAGCTGTGGATTGATGGTTAAAATGATATCAGCAGTATTAATAATTTCCTCCTGGCTTACTACAGCCGCACCCGCTTCTATGTATTTTTTATCGCTTGCAAAAGCATTTTCACCTGCACCGATTTGCACCAGGACAGTTACATTCCATTTTTTTAAAGTTGATATATGCTCTGGTAATATGGATACTCTGGTTTCGGGAGATGGTTCTTTTAGTACGCCAATAATCATGTTAAATTGAATTGGGCGCAAGTTAATGTTTTTTGCCTCTATACCCTACAGGACGAATGACCGTTTATATAATTTCATCCTGAATATTTCAGGCTGTTTTTTAAAACCGGATGCTGAAGTGTTGCTTCTCTTTAAATGTTGGATTGATGAAAACAAGCCCAATAAAAAACAGGTCGATAGTAAGCGTTACCAAGGGGTTTTGTTGAATTTGGCTCCATGCAGCTTCCATTTCTTCACTCCAGTGTATGTCATCAAAAATAAGTATGGTGGAGGCAGATGAATGATGTAGCAATTGCTCAAAGTATTCAATGGTGGGTAGTTTGCGATGATTGCCGTCAATAAATGCTAAATCAACCCTGTTGGTTTCATCCAGTATTGGCTGAAATGTTTTTGCAAAATCTCCCAGCGTAAGCTGGATGTTTTTTAGTTGTAATTGTTCGAAGTTTTTTTGTGCAATGGCAGCAATTGCAGCGGAGCCTTCGCAGGTTAAGATCCTGCCAGCCTCATTCCCTTTGGCTAAATAACAGGTGGTAATACCCAGTGAAGTGCCCAGTTCAACAATGGTTGCAGGTTGGTAATATTGAACAATTCGAAATAATAATTGCGCAAATTTTTTCGGCTTTAAAGAAGATGCGGCAATGTTTTTTATAACTCTTTTATTTGATTTCATTACAGCAGAGCCAGCACCAAAATCTTCCACCTCTATTACCTCTTTATTTTGAAGTAATTGCTGCCGTTGTTGTTCTATTGCCGCATAGCAAGGGTACCTGGTTTTATCTCTTAAAACATTTTTTATAAAATCAAATACAAAAGGAGAGTGCACACCATGTCCTTTTCCATTACTGGCAGATAGGTAGTAATGGATGTATTTTTTTGTAAGTTGAAATGCTGAAAACAAAGTAATAAAATGAAAATGAGAAATAAGGAATGTAAAGTATTATTTCAACTACCTCTTTTTCCATTTTTGAAAACTGTAAGCATATGCATGTTTTTCATCTGCCGAAAAATCCTGGGTAGATTCCAACTCCCAATCAGCTTCGTTAATTAAAGGGAAAAAAGTATCTCCCTCCATTTGTACATGTACCCTTGTAAGGTAAATAATATCGGTAATGGACAAAGCCCACTTATAAATTTCTCCCCCACCAATTACAAAAGCTTCTTTACAATTGGTTTCGGCAGCTTTTTTTAGTGCATCTTGTAAATCCCTTGCTACTGTTACTCCCACTGCTTCCCAGTCTGCCTGCCGGGTAATTACGATGTTAATTCGGCCGGGCAAAGGTTTATTTACAGATTCAAAAGTTTTTCGTCCCATAATTACCGGCATACCCCAGGTAGTATTTTTAAAAAACTTTAAATCGTTGGGTAAATGCCACAGGAGCTGGTTGTTTTTGCCAATGGTATTGTTTTCTGATGCGGCAACTATTAGTGAAATTATCATGATGCAAAATTGTACTTTCTATCCGTAACGGGCAATTATTTTCTAAGGTGGTATTGGCATTAAAAAAAAGATGGTGTAGTAAATTTAATGTTGGCTTAAAGTGGGTAAAAAAGTATAGATTAAGCCAACATTAATTTTGTTATTTTTTTAAAAGATATATAGAAAGTAAATGCAGTTTACTTAAAACAGCTGATCCATTACTACCACTTTATCAATAATGCCTGCACTATTTATATTATCTTTTAGTCCGTAGGTACTAATAAGCGTGTTGATTAAATACTTTTTCGTTACTGTTTTTTCCCTGAACAGTTCCCTGCGCTTTCGTAGTGTTTCCGCTTCGCTTTTGGTAAGCTCGTACTCTTTTCCATAAAATTTCATTTCACAAATATTGATGCTGTTATCGCTGCGGTCTATCAACAAGTCAATTTGAAAACCAGTTTCTTTTTTAGTACCCTTAAAATAAAAAGAACTTTCTGTAGAAAATATACCGGATATACCCAATGCTTTTTTTATGCGGTAGCTATGCTTAATACACAATGATTCAAATGCAAAGCCTGCCCATGATTTATACTTAGGGCTTGTACTGGCTTTTATGAAACTACCTGCCGGGTTTTTCTGTGGATTAAACTGGTAATAAAATACAGAATACTCATCCACCAACCTGTAAAGTGTGTCTTTCTTTTGTTTATCAAAAGGCAGAAAAGATTTTATAAAAGAACTTTCTTCCAGCTCCGTTAACATACGGGTGAGGCCGCCGCCATTAGTGATATGAGTAGCATCAATTATTTCCTGGCGGGTGAGCCCTTTTCGTTTGGTTGATAGCACTCTTACAATAGTTTCATAATTTTCATAATTATCAAAAAGTGCTCTGTATAAATTATGAAATTCGTTTTTCAATGTACTTTTTTCACTGAACAGAATTCTGTCAATAGATTCAATAGCCGATTCACCTTTCTTTACTTCATTCAAATAATACGGTACACCACCCAGCGCCATGTACAATTGTATTATTTCGTAATGGGGTAGCGGGATGCCTTTTGCTGCAAGTAGTTGCTTGGTTTCACGTAAAGTAAATGGAGCCAGGTTAATGTATTTGGTAATGCGGTTGTGCAAGCCGCCTTTATTGTTTAATACATTTTTTATCATCCAGCTTGTACTGGAGCCGCACAGTACAATAATAATGTTTTGGTCAACCGCCCAGTCGTTCCAGAAATACTCGAAGGCTGGTAAAAAGCCTGCCCGGTGATTATCCATCCACGGAAATTCATCCAAAAAAATAACTTTCTTTTTTATGCTTTTTATACTAAGCAAATAGTTCTTTAGCAATAGGAATGCATCCATCCAGTTCTGTGGTGCTGCCATTTTTTTTGCAGGTGCAACTGCTGCAATCTTTTTGCTGAACGCTGCCAGCACAGTTGTTTTATCTGCATCCTTTATCCCGGTAAAATGAAAGTTGAGATGGTCTTTAAAAACTTCTTTTACTAAATAGGTTTTGCCTACCCGTCGCCTTCCCAGTATGGCTACCAGTTCGGCTTTGTTGGTCTGTAAAAGTTCAGCAAGCACGGTAGTTTCTTCTTCCCGCCCTGCAAATAATTTTCTTTCCTTAGTCATAATACTGCCTTTTTTATTACCCAATAAAGATACGGCGCTAAAATTAATGTTGGCTTAAAGTAGGTAAAAAAGTATAGATTAAGCCAACATTAATTTTATGTTGAAAAGAAATGTCTGATGCGGTGTTTGGATTTGCCATCAATAAACGGCGCCATTTAGAGGCAGTGCGATTAATATAAATTTGGATAAATTCGGCTGGTATTTTTTTATTAAACTGCCACCGGTGCTTTTATCCCGGCATGGCACTGGTAATTTACCAATTCAAAATCCTGGAACTTAAAGTTGAAAATATCTTTCACTTCTTCGTTTATTTTCATTGTAGGCAATGGAAAGGGTATACGGGTAAGTTGCAGGTTTGCCTGTTCAAAATGATTGCTGTACAAGTGCGTATCTCCTCCGGTCCACACAAAATCTCCAAGGTCCATATCACAAACCTGTGCAATCATCATAGTGAGTAAAGCATAAGAGGCAATATTAAATGGAACACCTAAAAAAACATCGGCACTACGCTGGTACAATTGGCAGCTTAATTTTCTTCTTCCGTCAGCAGCCGGCGCTGTGTAAAATTGAAACAAACAATGGCAAGGCATCAGTTTCATCTTAGGCAGATCTGCAACATTCCAGGCGCTAATAATAATACGGCGGCTATCCGGGTTTGTTTTTAGCTGATGAATCACGTCTTTTACCTGGTCAATTTCTACGCCATCGGCTCCTTGCCAGCTGCGCCATTGTTTGCCATATACGGGCCCGAGGTTGCCATTTTCATCGGCCCATTCATCCCATATTTTTACATTGTGCTCTTTTAAATAACTAATATTGGTATCGCCGTTTAAAAACCACAGCAGTTCGTAAATGATGCTTTTAAGGTGGCATTTTTTGGTGGTTACCAGGGGGAATCCTTCTGTTAAATTAAAGCGCATCTGGTAGCCAAAAACACTCCGGGTACCGGTGCCGGTGCGATCGCTTTTATCGGTTCCGTTATCAATAATATGTTGTAATAAGTGTAGGTATTGTTGCATGCCTGCAAAGTAAGCTACTATCACTTAAAGGGAAAAATATCGTAGATATTTTTAGTCACAAGCTTGCATCAGCGGGTAAACAGTCTGTTTGTTTATAATGTATGATAGAAATTTAAGCAAAGCCAAAAAGGGGCTGCCTTGTTATATTGCTCATTAAAAATCGTACTCTCTTTTAAACATATTTACCCGTATGCCGGCTGTAAGTAATGTGCTGCTGGTTGTGCCGGTTACATTGGCCAGTTTATAACTTCTGTGCTGCAGGCAAAAATCAAAATACACATTCTCCCTTACCTCGTAAGATAGTTGTAGCATGGCATTGAGGCAAGTGGCTTTAATACCGCTTCCTACAGCAAAGCCATTTACTCTTTGTCCGGATGCAGGGTTGTTGGGGTCGTTATATGGTTTTCCGTCATTATACAATCTAAAAGGGTTGCCGCCAAAATTAAACCCGGCACTATCTAACCCCTGGTAATAATAAATGGCTCTGGCGTTGATATACCATTTAGCCGCAGGCTGATATTTTACAATACCAATTAACTCCTGAAAGTTTGCTCCAAGCGGGTGGGCCATTGGCTGGTTGTAGTGGGTATAGTTTGAAACAGAATCGTAATGTGAATAAGTAAATGGCCTTACCCGATTGGTTTCTACCTGTAGATCGAGGTTGGGAATTCCAAAAGCATCAACATATTTTACCCCCAGCTGGTAACCATATTTGTTTACATAGTTTGTTGGGTCGTTACGCAATTTACTCAACACAAATTCGTCCAGTAAAAACTGGCCATAAAACTGCAATTTGTTGGCAACATTTGCTTTAAAATCAAAGCCGGCTTTGGCTTTATCGGAACTTCCGGAAGAACTTTCAAGGAAACGCAGAAATATAATCGGGTTAAGGTATTGCAGCTCAAATTGGTTTTTCCGGCCAAATGTTACGGCTTCAAAAACACCCACATTTATCGACTTTGATACATTGAAACTTAAGTGGTGTAAAACCTGGTATTTTCTATCCAATAGCAAATCGCCTCTGCTTTTATTAAATGTTGGCATCAGTTCCATAAAAATATTCTGGTAATTCAGTTTCCAGATACGGGTATTGAGTTTTAAAAACAAATAACTATTACCCCAGTCGCTTAAAAAAAGACTACGGTAGCCGTTGCCGATGAAGTTTTTATCATGGCCAAATTGAACATCAATATATTTAGCAACATTAAAAGTAAAATAGCCCCTTGCATCAAAATAATCAACGCCCCCAACCTTAAAGCCTTTATAAAAACCAACGCCCGGTACGGCTCTCAGGGAATTTATTTTATTGCTGAAATAAACCGGACCACGTTCCTGGTTATCGCTTAGTGTAGTGGAAAAGCCAATCTTATTGGCAATCATTCCTCTTAAAGTAATACCGCGGCTGTTTACAAATACATTATTCGGATTATCCGATTCTTTGCCATAGGTTAGCTGTAACATGGGGTTCACCACTAAAAAAAAATCTTTGCTGTTTATCTCAGCAAGGTTGGGCTGTGTTTTGTAAAATGTATTAAAAATTGCTTTTTTGCTTTTAAAACTTTCTTTTGAACCTTCTACCCATTCACTGTTGTTCATATAAAAACTATGCAGGTTGTATCTATCAATTTTTGTGAGTTGTAGTTTACTCCAAACGGCTAAAGCACTATCTGCAATGGAATTATTTTTCACCAACATATCCATACTATCCAGCATGGCAGCCTCTTTTACCATTGTTTTGCGATTAAGGTATTTTAAGCCGGAAAAGTTTAGTGCAGCGTCGGTTTTTCCTTTTATTTCCAGGCGGTTGAGCAACTGATACGCCTTATCACCCTGTTGTAAATAGGTAGATTGTGCACTTGCAAAAACGGGACAAATAAAAATCAAGAGTTTGGATAAGCTTTTAATAATTTGCATTGAATTCGATTTTTTTCGTTACAAAAGTAGATTTTTTTGAGTGAGGTACCGTGGTTTCAATATTACCACAGCAGCAAACAGGGTTAGGTTATTTTATGTTTTTAATAAAAAGATAAAATAATCTCTCTTGCACTACATTAGTTCTACCTGGCTTTTTGTAAGTATGATTTTTATTTTTTAAACAGCGTTAAGTTATGCAAAATATACTTTTTAAAAATATACAGATAGTTAACGAAGGAAAAGTTATTGCAGCAGATGTTTTAGTATCCGGTGAACGAATTGAAAGAATTGCCCCGGCAATTCAATCAAATGCGGCTGTAAAGGAAGTAAATGGAGAAGGCAAGTTTTTATTGCCCGGCGTAATTGACAATCACGTACATTTTAGAGAGCCCGGCTTAACTTACAAGGGTACCATTTACAGCGAATCTAAAGCGGCAGTAGCCGGGGGCGTTACTTCTTTTATGGAAATGCCCAATACCATTCCACCCACCTTTACACAGCAACTTTTAGAAGAAAAGTTTTCCATTGCATCCAAAACCGCTCTGGCCAATTATTCTTTTTATATGGGCACCAGTAACGACAATGCGGATGAAGCACTTCGGACAAATGACAAAAGAAATGACGTGTGTGGCATCAAAATATTTATGGGCAGCAGCACCGGAAATTTGTTATTAGACAATCCGGTAACGCTGGATAAATTATTTCGTGAAAGTGAAATGCTGATTGCAACGCATTGCGAAGATGAGCGGTTAATGAAGCAAAATTACGAACGCCTCAAAGCGGAAAACAGGGAGCTTACGGCAGCAGATCATCCCATTCTTAAAGATGATATTGAATGCTTTGAATCTTCGCTGGTGGCCATTCAGCTGGCAAAAAAATACAACAGCCGCCTTCATATTTTACACATCACTTCGCAGAAGGAATTACAGTTATTCTCCAATATGCTACCCTTGCAGGATAAGCGGATTACAGCCGAAGCCTGTGTGCATCATCTTCATTTTACAAGTGATGATTATGCAGTATTGGGCAATAAAATAAAATGTAATCCTGCTATAAAAGCGCCCTTTAACAGGGATGCTTTGTGGGAGGCATTGTTAGATGACAGGATTGATTCCGTTTCAACCGATCATGCACCACATATGTTGGAAGAGAAAAATGTTCCTTACGAAAAAGCACATGGGGGCGTTCCATTTGTACAACACTCCTTATCGATGATGTTGCATTATGTAAAAGAAGGAAAAATAAGTATAGAAAAAGTGGTTGAAAAAATGTGCCATGCCAATGCCAGCATTTACCAGGTAAAAGACAGGGGCTTTATCAGGGAAGGCTATTTTGCTGACCTGGTAGTAGTGGATCCCAATAAAACCGTTACTGTAAATAAAGAAAATATACTGTACA
This sequence comes from Chitinophagaceae bacterium, assembly GCA_031427745.1. Lineage (GTDB taxonomy): Bacteria > Bacteroidota > Bacteroidia > Chitinophagales > Chitinophagaceae > Ferruginibacter. The sequence continues at coordinate 10,950 of JANPNY010000383.1, forward strand.
AATGTGGATGGAGCCCGCTGGAAGGATTTACTTTTCCCGCCACCATTGAAAAAACTTTTGTAAACGGCACCATGGTATATGGAAATGAGGGTTGGAATGAATCTATAAAGGGCCAAAGACTTTTATTTGACAGGAATTAATACAAAAGCCGCATGGAAATAGACAATACAACCCTTACCGATTTAGCTATATTGGATACGCAGGATGATTTCTCTCTTTTTAATAAAATCAACTTTTGCCAAACATCCGGCGGCAGGGAAACACTGTTAAAAAATCTAATTACGCCACTGTCTTCTGTCGAAGCCATTGCAGGCATCCAGCAAACCATCCGGTTTATCGACAAGCACATATACCATTGGCCTGCACAAATAACCAATGGCTCTGTAATGATGATTGAAAAATTTTATCATGCCACTGTTGATGAAATACCTGCAAACCCAAGTCCGGCAGGTGTTTTAAGCTACAAACTTTTTAGCAGTGCAGATTTCTCTTTTGTAAAATATTCTACGGAGCATGCATTTGATTTTATCAAAGGCATCAAACAATTGTTGCAATTTTTTTATACAGATGATACACCTGCATCATTGAAAAAAATATTGATGCAGGCTGCGGAGGCTATCAACAAGCCGGAATTTGCAATCATTGATAAATATCCCAAATCAAAAAATTTAAATAACAAAGA
>JANPNY010000384.1:0-4696 GCA_031427745.1 Chitinophagaceae bacterium
TGCATCGGGACAACATCCAACGTCCGGCATCGAACATTCAACTTTCAACATGATGCTTGCGCACGGACGTGGCGCAGCCTTTGGAGTGCGGCGGCTTGACGGCGCTTTGGCTTTCGACACGCAGGACGATGTGAGTCGTGAAATGATCCGGGGCGGAGCGGACGGACGGACGGGCGCGCTCACGGACTCTGGATGTTTCAACGGCATCCGAAGGAAGAGCGGCGTCAAGCCGCCGCAGTCCAAAGCCTCGCGGCACTCACGCGCCGCTCGGAGCGGATCATCGCGGCAATTTGGCCCGCGCTGCCGCGCTGCGTCGGCGGATTATGCCGCCAGGTGTTGTTGATTTTATCGTTTTCATTATTAAGAATAGCAGGTACCGGTTTAAAAAAATCATTGCGGTTAAATACACCCGCAGCATTTTTTTGCAGTAAGGTAATAGGCGTATTAGCTGCCACATTTTTAAGTACCTGGTAGGTTTGATTTGGCCAAACTATCAGCAAGCTATCTACGGTAGTTGCAGCATCCAATCCAAAATGTAACCTTGCTTCGGAAGAGGATTGAAAACCCCTTGTAAGCATCAGTTGCTGGTATTGTAAGTTGTGCTGCTTAAATAAATAAACCTTGGCTCCAATACCGGAAGTATTTAAACCATCGCCTTTAAAAGAAACCGTAAGCTGGCTTTTTTTAGGGGCATTGTTTTTTAAAATCATAGATTTTGCATTCAGGCAATTCATCACTACATCTACATTGCCATCATTATCAAAATCTGCGTATGCAGCACCTGTAAAATAACCCTTCATTTCACTGGTACCCCAATTTTTACTTACATCTGTAAAATTGAGGATGCCATCTCCTTTATAAAAAAAAGGATGCGAACTTCCATCGGGCATTTTTTCAATGGCCTCTTTATCGTAGGCATTTGTTTTGTCAAGATTTTTATTCATCACCAGGTCAGATACATACCGGATATAATCCAGGTCTACCGGCCGCTTTACAATACCGCTTGATACAAAAATATCTTTGTTACCATCATTATCAAAGTCAGCAAATAAGGGACACCAACTCCAGTCTGTGGCAGATATGCCACTTAGTAAACTTGTTTCGCTAAAGCTGCTGCCATTGCCATTATTGCGTTGCAAACAGTTTTTTGAATATTGATATTGAAAGCCATTTTTAATCAATTTAAATTTATAGATGTCAGGGTTTTCATCGCTGCCATAAGTTTTTAAAACCTTTTCATCCTGTGGCAACATATCTACCGTTATAATATCAAGCTGGCCATCATTGTTGTAATCTGCCACATCATTACCCATGCTGAACCTGCTGTAATGATCAAAGGTTTTTGCACCGCTTTCTGTAAAACTGCCATTGGCATTATTTACATAGTAATAATCATTTTCATGAAAATCGTTGCCTATGTAAATATCTTCCCACCCATCGTTATTAAAATCTGCAACAGCCAGGCCAAGTCCGTACCCCAAACTACTTTGAGAAATACCTGCGGCTGCAGAAACATCCGCAAACTTTTTAGTGGAAGTATTCATATCATTCCGGTAAAGCCTGTCGCCGGTTAAAGGGTCGTATTTTCTCCTGTTGCTGGTATCTACAATATTACCATTGGGCTTTTGAGATTGATTTAAAACATAGCAATCCAAATCTCCATCATGGTCATAATCAAAAAAGGCAGTTTGGGTTGTAAAGCCGCTAAAATCTAATCCATATTGTGCAGAACTTTCTGTAAACTTCCCTTTGCCATCATTGATAAAAAGTTCGTTGTGGCCTTTTAATCCATGATGCTGGCTGATGGCTGCAACATAAATATCAAGGAAGCCATCGCCATTTACATCGGCCATGGTTACACCACTGCACCAGTCTGCAGTGCCCGCTACGCCTGCCTTATCGGTTATATCTTCAAACTCAAAATTGCCTTTGTTGAGGTAAAGTTTATTGTTGCCTTTGCTGTTGGCTGTAAAATAAATATCCGGCAAACCGTCGTTGTTTATATCTCCGGTAGCAACACCGCCGCCATTGTAATAGTAGAGATAATATAGAATGTTGAACAGTTCCATATTTTCTAATTGATTGGTAAAGGTTATGTTGGTTTGTGCTGAAGCAAGACTGGTAAAATAATTTTTTTTATTATTATTACAGCTGATCAAATATGTAAACAAGAATACACTTAAGCAAAATGTGTTAACCCTATTTACAAGAAGTTTAATCATACAAACAGGCTTTATTTTAATAGATAATGAAAGTTATTGCAGATAGATAGTTCGCATTAAAACAAAACATTCCAAATTTAAAGCCCCTTTTTTATACAATTTTGCAAAGCTTGTGCAACTGAAATTGCTGAACAGATTTTATTTAGGAAACAAGATGCAAAAAAACAAAGAAAAAAAGGGCTAAAACAATAGTTGCTTAGCCCTTTTTATTGCTTATGTTTTTCAAATATTATAGCCCGTAGGAAAATATTTTATTGTTTGCCATTGTATAATGCCTGAACTTCTGCAGCAGATAAAGCAATGCTATACATTCTAAACTGATCAAGATCGCCTTTCCAGGATGAAGACAACCAATCGTCTGTATCATAATTGGTTTGTGGACCACAACCAATTCTTAGTTCACTAATTTTTGAATCATCAATATTGATTTTACCATGCGTACCCCATTTAGGAACAATACTGTTGGCAACGCCATCTATGTACAGCGTAACTCCACTAGTGGCCGCACTATAAACCAACGACATTTGATGCCATTTGTTGTCCAATAAACCAGCAATAGTGTTGCCACCTTCCCAAGTAAACCAGTTATCATTTACATTTTTATCGGCAATCATCAATTTAATAGCGCAAGCTGCGTTGTTACCCTCTATTATCAGGAAGGTACTTGCACCAGACCAATGCCCATTGCTACTCCTAAAGCTAAAAGGATATTCTGGCCCGTTGGTACCGGTATTATTTTTGGTTTGGCCATCTCTTTTGTACCAAAATGCAATGGTAAAACTTTCAGAAAATTTAGCCCAGTCGTTTGGCTTTGCATACCGAATGTATTTTTTATTAGCACCCCTGATTCCTTTGCCTCTAATTCCGTCAACGGAGGCAAGTGGATTATCTGCGGCAAAACTTGCCCTGATACTATCTACTGCATTCATTAAAGGATCAGCGGTAGTGCCATCAAATGCTGCATAAAACTTTAAAGGGCCTCCCGGAACATTTGCATCTTTTGGAAAGTCTCCGATGGCCGGTTTATTCATTTTCTGACAACTGAGTATTGACAAACTCAATACGAGAAAACAACATAATGTTTTAATTGAACTAACGAATTGTTTCATGTTTTTATATTTTAATAAGTTATTAATCAATTTACCATTCTGGATTTTGTATCAACTTACCACCAGATTTATCTATCGCAGGTTGTGGTATTGGGTAAAATCTACACCTGTTCTGATAGCCTAATGGTCCTAATACAGTTACTGCATCATTCCATCTCACTAAATCAAAAAACCTTTCACCTTCTAAACCAAACTCTACCCTTCTTTCGTGCTTAATAGCATCTCTCATTTGTGCTTTATCTACAAAAGCTACTGCAGGCATAGAAACCCTGTCTCTTACCTGCTTTAATTGAGTAGCTGCCAGGGGTCCGTTACCTAATTCATTGTTGCATTCAGCAGCCATTAATACTACATCAGCATAGCGCAGTACCCGTTTATTAATCCAGGAAGGATTATCTGAGAAACCGGTGGTTGCCCTGTAAGCAGGATCTGCATATATTTTTTTATTCCAGTATTTTCTAGGTAAAGGACCAGCAGGTACATCAAAGGTTGATCTTGGTAAAACTCTTCCATATCCGCCTGTAGCAGGATCATCTGACTGACCGGAAAATAAAATAGTAGAGCCCTTTCTTGGGTCACCTGTTTCATAAGCACTTACCAGGTTATCGGTCGGTGTATTCCAACCCCAGCCCAAGTTCCAGCCACTTGCATTAGACGCTCTTACACCTTGTGTTGTTGCAAAGCCACAGCCATTATTTATTGCTCCGTTAGGACTAACATAAGCCTGTATTTCAAAAATAGATTCACTACAGTTTTCGCCGGCATCTTTAAAAATACCGTAGTAACTTGAAAACAATGAATAACCCGATGCCATTACCTGGTTACAAAGCGCCAAGGAAGGTCCCCAGTTACCCCTGAAGATATGGGCTTTGGCTTGTAATGTTTTTGCTGCGCCACTTGTTAACCGCCCGGGATATTTATTATCACTTCCCACCACCCAGTTTATAGGTAAATTAGCGGCAGCAAATTGCAGGTCTTCATCTATTAATGCATAAATCTGTGCCGTGGTAGATTTGGCGATATTTGCCTGTGTTGCCTCGTAAACCCTGAAATCAATTTTTGGCACTTCACCAAAACTTCTTACCAGATCAAAGTAAGCAAATGCCCTGAAAAAACGAGCTTCGGCTACGTTTGTTAAAGATGCAGCATCTGTAAGTTTTAATGAATCGGCGGTTTGTATTGCTGTGTTAGCAAGATTAATCAAGGCAAAATGATCATCCCAATAAACATTGGAAGCCCATAAATCTTTTACATAGCTGTAGCGGTCAAATGGTGCTACCCATTCAGCCCCATCAGATGGATCGCTTCCTTTTTCAGAATCGTCACTTCTAAAGTCGTGCATGGCCAGCCAAGGGATAGTTGTAA